>CABQCN010000086.1 GCA_902462635.1 uncultured Oscillospiraceae bacterium | reverse complement strand
TCTGTTTTTGAAAACGGAGCGCGGATTCCGGCAGAATTATTATTTTGCCGGCAGATCGGAACGCGTGAAAATCGAAGAAATTGCATTCTCATTTTATCAGGAAGCAAAAAAGTCCTTTCAAAAAGCGTATGGACTGATTCGAGCGGAATATTTGCCGGGAATCCCCAAACATCTGCATTGGCAGATGGGAAATTTTATGACGAATTATTTGAACCTGTTCGTAACGTGTTCTCTTTACGAGGGCTGGAACGAGGGAAAATTATCGCCGCCCGACCCGCAGAATAAAGAGTGGCTGAGTCTTTTCGCCACGGAGATTTAATAACGACTGCAGAAAGCGGCTTCCCAAAGCCGCTTTTTTATTTGATTCATATACGTATTTTGTGGTATAATTCTAATTACTCATATTTTGAGGAGGAAAGAATCGATGCCGTTGTTTTTTATTGATTATTGGTATATCGTACTTGTGATTCCCGTATTGATCGCATCTTTGATTATACAGGCAGTCATGAAGTCGACGTATAGAAAGTATTCCGCCGTAACGGCGCATGCGGGGCGTACCGGAGCCGAGATGGCAAAACGTGTCATGACGGAGCACGGCATCTATGATGTAAATGTCGTGCCGATCGAAGGGGAGCTGTCCGATCATTACGATCCCCGGACCAGAGTGGTCCGCCTTTCCAGAAGCGTCTATGAAGGACGCTCGGTAGCGGCGCTTGGGGTGGCGTGCCACGAAGCGGGTCACGCAGTACAGCATGCGCAGGGATATTTTCCGCTGACAGCGAGAAATGCAATTGCCCCTGTGGTCAGCTTTTGCTCGGGAATTTCTTGGTTCGTGTTGATCCTGGGGATTTTCATGCAATACGAAATCATGATCAACATCGGGATCCTGCTGTTTGCCTCCGCTGCGGTTTTCCAGTTTATCACGCTGCCGGTGGAGTTCAACGCTTCCAGAAGGGCGATCGTTTCTCTGCGGCAAAGCAATTTACTGACGGAGGAAGAACTTGGCGGAACGAAAAAAGTTCTCACGGCTGCCGCTATGACGTATGTCGCGGCGCTTGCGATGTCGATTGCCAGTCTGCTGCGCGTTATTTTACTGACGAGAAACAACAGAAGGGACTGATGACAATGAAACGGCAGGATTATTTAAAATGGGACGAATATTTTATGGGAATCGCTATCCTTTCTTCTCAGAGAAGCAAAGACCCCAATACGGGGGTGGGATCCTGTATCGTAGGCGGCGACAACCGGATTCTATCGCTGGGATATAACGGGATGCCGATCGGCTGTTCCGACGATGTCTTTCCTTGGGAACGCGACGGCGCGCCGCTGGAAACAAAATACGTCTACGTATGCCACGCGGAACTGAACGCGATCTTAAATTATAACGGGGGGTCGCTGCAGGGCGCCAGAATTTATACGACGCTGTTTCCCTGCAACGAATGTACGAAATCCATCCTCCAAAAGGGAATCAAGGAAGTGATTTATTTGTGCGATAAATACGCGGAAACCGATTCGGTTCTGGCATCGAAGCGGATGATGGACGCCGCGGGAGTTACATACAGGATGTACGTCCGTTCAGGCAAAACCATAGAATTGGATTTATGATTTTACAATCATTGGCATAACAGATATAATAAGCAGGTAAAATGGAATACGGGAGGAAAATGGTAGTCATGAAAATTATCGTAACGGAAAGTATCGCTCTGGAAGGAATAGAGCATTTAAAAAGCAGAGGATTCGACGTCGACGTTAAATTCGGGATCGCGCGGGAGGAGCTTCTCGCAATCATCCAGGAATACGACGCGCTGATCGTAAGAAGCGTTACCAAGGTGAATGAAGAGCTTTTTGAGAAAGCTTCGAATCTGAAGGTCGTAGGGCGCGCGGGGAACGGTGTCGACAATATTGATCTGAAAGCCGCGACGGCACGCGGCATCATCGTCGTGAACACGCCGGAAAGCAACATCATGGCGGCGGCTGAACTCGCGGTGGCGGACGCGTATGCGATATTCAGAAATCTGATCCAGTCGGTTGAAGCGGGCAGAAACGGAGATTTCCGCCGCGGGAAATTTATCGGCAACGAACTGGATGGAAAGACAGCCGGCGTCATCGGCCTCGGCAGAATCGGAACGATCGTAGCAAGAAAACTTATGGGATCCAATATGCGTGTTGTCGCATACGATCCGTATATCGGAGACGAACATTTTGCGCAGCTCGGCGTAACGCGCTGCGAAACGCTGGAAGAACTTCTGAAGCAGTCGGATCTTATCACGCTGCATACGCCGAAAACATCGGAGACATACGGCCTCATCGGAGAAAAGGAAATTGCGCAGTGCAAAGACGGCGTCCGTATCGTCAATGCCGCCAGAGGCGGACTCGTAAACGAAAAAGCGCTGTATGACGCGCTTGTATCCGGAAAAGTGGCCGCAGCGGCGCTCGACGTTCTCGATCCGGAGCCGAATTATAATAAGAAGCCGGAAGAACAGGATTACCGCAATCCGCTGCTGACGCTCGGCAATTGTATCATTACGCCGCATCTCGGCGCATCCACGGATGAAGCGAATTATAACGTCGGCACCGCGGTCACGCAGCTCGTGGGAGAAGCGCTGGAGGGCCTCGTCGTGCCGGCGGTCAATATGCCGCAAGTAAGCGGCGGCAATATCGAAGAAATCAAGCCGTACCTGAATCTTGCGGAAGCGCTCGGCAGAATCTATTTCCAAACAGAGAAAAAACCGCTCAAACGCATCGAAGTGATCTATAGCGGCGACCTGGCGAAAGACGACGTGTCCACCGGACTGTATACGCTTTCCGTCGCGAAGGGGCTGCTGGGCGTCATCGTGCCGACGCGCGTCAATTATGTGAATGCGAAGAACCTGCTGGATTCTATGGGGATCGGACTGGTAGAAAGCAAATCCACCTATTTGGAAAAATATACGAACCTCATCACCGTCCGCTTTATAAACGAAGAAAAAACGCTTTCCGTTTCGGGAACCGTATTTGCAAAAAGCGAACTGCGCATCGTGGAATTCTACGGATACCGTCTCGACTTCGAACCTTCGGAGAACGTACTTGCGATCCAGAATCGGGATGTTCCCGGTATCATCGGTAAAATCGGCACGGTGCTCGGCGACGCCGGCATCAATATCGCAGCGGTGCAGTGGAGCCGCAAGGACAGGGGCGACAAAGCCGAAGCGTTCGTAAGCACCGATCAGGCCGCCGATGAAAAGACGATCAAAGAATTGCTTGCCATCGAAGGCGTGCAAAAAGTTTCGAATATCAATTTCTTTGCATAACGAGGTACGCTGCGCATGCCCATTGAAAATTTAGATACCGGTACGATTCTCACCCAGATTCTGATCTTGTTTTTATTGGCTGCAATCGGTTTTGTCAGCGGGAAAACGCGCTATCTGCCTGAAAAAGCAGGCGTCGTGACGTCGAAGCTCGTAATCCGTATTACGATGCCTGCGCTGATATTAAGCAAAATGCTGTCTGCCGATTTTTCGGCAGACAATTATTTTGACGGACTGAAGCTCATGGGGATCGCGTTCGGATTTCTGCTGCTGATTTATCTGTTTACGCTGCCGTTTACAAAGATGATGAAGCTGCCCGACAAGTCGCGCTATATTTATTCGATGCAGACGTTGTTCGGAAATGTGATATTTTTTGCGTTTCCGCTGTTCCAGGCGTTATTCGGCGATATCGGCGTCCTATATGCGCTCTTTTTTAATATCGGCAACGATCTCTTGCTGTGGACGCTCGGCGTATATCTGGCGGGAAGGCATAAGGGCGGCGGCGTTAAAAACGGTTTAAAACATATCTTTAACGCCAATATGATCATGTTCCTGCTTGGAACGGTGCTGGTACTGACAAAAGTCAGCGGCAGACTCAGGGGCGGAATCGTATTCCAGACAGTGGATATGATCGGGAAAGCGACGAGTCCGCTTTCCATGATCTTTATCGGTCTGGTGCTGGCAGGCACCAAAACGGGCTTCTTTAAAAATATCGGCAAGAAATTCATTGTTCTCATGATGTCGGTACAGAAATTGCTGATTGCGCCGATTCTGATCGGCGCCGTGTTATTGTTTGCGGTCAAACAGGGCTGGATCTCCGACGTCGTCCTGATGGTCGCCGTCCTGCAGTTCGCGATGCCGGTCGGCACGCTGACCGTTTCCATTGCAGCGGAATACGATTCGGATTATGAAATGGCGGCGGAGGGCGTATTCGTTTCGACGCTGCTGTCCATCGTTACGCTGCCGCTCATCGCATATCTGATTAAACTTGTACTATAAACGATACGAAAGGTGCGGAGCTATGATGCTGTACAAAAAAAAGAAACAAGCTGTTTTATCCGATGAATTATTCCGGAACCCGACCTGCGAGTACAGGGGGACCCCGTTTTGGGCCTGGAACTGCAAGCTGGAGAAGGGGATGCTGGAGCGCCAGATCCGCTATTTCAAGGAAATGGGTTTCGGCGGATTTCATATGCATTCCCGCACGGGCATGGGGACGCCGTATCTGAGCGACGCTTTTATGGAAATGGTAAAATTCTGCGTGGAGAAAGCGAAAGAAAACGACATGCTCGCTTGGCTGTACGACGAAGACCGTTTTCCATCCGGCTCTGCCGGCGGAATCCTGACAAAAGATCCGAAGTACAGAAGCAGGCACCTGCTTTTTACGAAACGGACGATCGAAACACGCCCGAAGGAGGAAGCCGTCCGTACAGGCGCCGCCTACCTGATTGCCGATTATGACGTCCGCCTCGGAGAGGACGGCACGCTGATGCGCTACCGCAAGCAGCAGGGCGGCGCGTGGCACGCTTACTGCCTGACACAGACGCCCTCGCCCTGGTACAATAACCAGACTTATGTCGATACGCTCAATAAAGACGCGATGGATGCTTTTATCCGGATTACGCACGAACGCTACAAAGAAGCGGTCGGCGCGGAATTCGACGGCGCCGTGCCGGCGATTTTCACGGACGAGCCGCAATTCGAACGGAAAGAAACCTTAAAATTTGCTTTGGAAGACGGAGAGGTGACGCTTCCCTGGACCGCGGATGTGCCGGAGACCTATGCCGCGGCATATGATGGGGCGGATATCACGGAGACGATCCCCGAACTGATCTGGGAACTGCCGGAGGGGAAAATTTCCCAAGCCAGATACCGCTTCCATGACCATATCGCAGAGCGGTTCGCCTGTGCGTTCGCCGACAACATCGGCGAATGGTGCCGCAATAATCAGATTTATCTGACGGGCCACGTCATGGAAGAACATTGTCTGATCGCGCAGACGCATTCTACCGGCGATACGATGCGCTCCTACCGTTCCTTTGGAATTCCGGGAATCGACATGTTGTGCGACGCGTACGAATTTTCTACGCTGAAGCAGGTACAGTCCGCGGTCAATCAGTTCGGCAGCGAAGCGCAGCTTTCGGAGATATACGGCGTTACGAACTGGGACTTTGATTTCAGGGGACATAAGTTCCAGGGAGACTGGCAGGCGGCGCTCGGCGTATCCGTACGCGTGCCGCATCTGGCCTTCCTGTCCATGGAGGGCGAAGCAAAACGCGATTACCCCGCATCGATCGGCTATCAGTCGCCTTGGTATCGGGAATATAAATATGTGGAGGACCATTTTGCCAGAATCAACACCGCAATGGTACGCGGCGAACCGCTCGTAAACGTCGCCGTCGTGCATCCGGTGGAGAGCTACTGGCTCCATTGGGGACCGGCGCGCGAAACGGCAGAGATCCGGAACCGAATGGAAACGAACTTCCAGAACATCACGAGCTGGCTCCTTTTTGCCAATATCGACTTCGATTATCTCTGCGAATCCCTGCTGCCGCAGCAATATGACGAAGCCGCAACCGCGGCCGACGCCAAATTGCATATCGGTAAAATGGCGTACCGCACCGTGATCGTGCCTGCCTGTGAAACGCTGCGCAGCACTACGTTACGCGCGCTGGCTGCATTCCGGGAACACGGCGGAAGGCTGATCTTCCTTGGCGCCTGCCCGCGCTATATCGACGCCGTGCCGGATACGGAAGGCGAACTCCGGGCGCTTTATGAAAGGTCCTGCGCGATGCCGTTTGAGAAAGACGCGCTCGTTTGCGCGCTCTATGACGACCGGGATCTCGAAATCAGCGGCGCGGATAATTTATTTTACAGGCTGCGCAAAGACGGGGACGACAGATGGCTGTTCCTGGCGCACGGCCTGAAGCCTGCGGACAAAGACCGTCCCAACAGACAGAATATCCGGATCGACCTCCGGGGATTATATACGCCGGTGCTTTACGATACGCAGGATGGATCGATCCGGGAAATCCCGTATGAGGCGGACGAAACTGCCGGAATCACAAAAATCAACGCGGTGTTATACGATTACGACAGTCTTTTGCTGCGCCTGCGTCCGTATTCCGCAGCGGCGAAGCCCTGCTGCGGCGTATACGATAAATGGCAGGCGTCGCGGCGCGTCAAATCTTCTTTCCCGCTTCCGC
>CABQCN010000085.1 GCA_902462635.1 uncultured Oscillospiraceae bacterium | reverse complement strand
TTTTATTGACGACTCCATTAAAACATTCGATGATTACGAACAAAAATATATTTTAGCTCGTTCTGGGGATTTTGCCATAGTAAAAGTCAAATGCGATAAGGTAAACCATTATCTCAATGTACACGACGGGCTGATCTCCCCTAAGACCGATAATCTTGTAACAATTACAGAGGTGCTAAAAACATACGGCCAGGACGTATATGCATTAAATCAGCAAATCAAATTACTTCAGAATTACGGTTATTGTCCGTATGATCAAAACAGAAGTCTGGAGTCTTTCTTTGAAAAAGAATATGGCCTGACCCAAGAACAGGCATGTGAGAAGAAAGAGGGGAAATATCCTGTCAAGATGAACGGTAAATACCAGTATACTCTGATGGTACAATTTGAAGATACCATACCGATGGATGAAAACGAAGAGTATTTAATGGTTTTAAATTCCGCTATTTCGAAGGAAGATAATACAAGAGAATATTGGATAAAATTGATGGTTCCTTATAACACTGCAAAATACAAGGATTTATTAGATAATAAGTACGACGGTTTCCAGTTTTCGGAATACTGGACGAATTTAAGAAACGAATTGCGAAAAGAATTTATAAAATAAGGATCAGAAGTATTTTTAAGAGCTAATTTATGGAACTACTGTATTGTTTTACCTGAATTTGATACCGGATTTGCGCGGGAGCTGCCGGCAGGGACAAGTTTTTGTTGAATTTTACCGGAAAACGTAGTAATATATTCAGCGGTGTGTTTTACCGTATTTTACTATAAATAAGGAGTGTTTTGACATGGGGTATTATAACAAAAAATGCGTTGAGGATATCGACGTAACGGGTAAGAAGGTTATCGTAAGAGTCGACTTCAACGTGCCGCTTAACGCGGAAGGAAATATTACCGATGACAAGAGGATCGTGGCGGCGCTTCCTACCATAAAATATCTGATCGATCAGAAAGCGAAGGTCATTTTAGTTTCCCATATGGGCAAGCCCAAAGGCGAATACAATCCGAAATATTCCATGACTCCGGCTTCCAAAAGGCTCGGAGAACTTCTGGGTACGGAAGTTCTCCAGGCAAAAGACGTGATCGGAGACGACGCAAAGGCAAAGGCCGCAGCCCTGAAAGAGGGACAGGCCATGATGCTGGAGAACGCGCGTTTCCACAAGGAAGAAGAGAAAAACGATCCTGCGTTTGCGAAAGAACTTGCCGGTCTTGCGGAAATTTATGTCAACGACGCGTTCGGCACGGCGCACAGGGCACATGCTACGACAGCCGGCATTGCAGATTATCTGCCCGCTGTTTCCGGTTATCTGATTCAGAAGGAAATCAGCATTATGGGAAAAGCGCTGGCAAATCCGGAACGGCCGTTTGTGGCGATTCTTGGCGGCGCCAAAGTTGCAGACAAGCTGAACGTCATTTCCAACCTGCTTGAAAAATGCGATACGCTGATCATCGGCGGCGGTATGGCATACACGTTCCTGAAAGCGCAGGGCAAAGAAGTCGGCAAATCGCTTGTGGATGAAACGAAGCTCGATTATTGCAAGGAAATGATCGACAAAGCCGCGAAGCTGGGCAAGAAGCTGCTCCTCCCCATTGACACCAAAATCGCAGCAGCGTTCCCGGATCCGATCGACGCTCCGATCGACGTAAAATCCGTTTCTGTCGACGCGATTCCGGCGGAAATGCAGGGACTCGACATCGGCTGCGAAACGGCGAAACTGTTTGCAGACGCTGTGAAGACGGCCAAGACTGTCGTATGGAACGGGCCGATGGGCGTATTCGAAAATCCGGTGCTGGCGGAAGGGACCATCGCAATTGCGAAAGCAATGGCGGAAACGGATGCGATCACGATCGTAGGCGGCGGAGATTCGGCGGCGGCTGTGAAAAAAATGGGATATGCCGATAAAATCACACACGTTTCTACGGGCGGCGGCGCATCGCTGGAATTTCTGGAAGGGAAGGTCCTGCCCGGAATCGCATGCCTTTTAGATAAATAATCGCGGATATAAGGAGTATCAAATATGATGAGCAGAACAAAAGTAATCGCAGGCAACTGGAAAATGAATAAAACACCGGCGGAAACCGCAGAATTTATTATGGAACTGAAGGAATCCGTCAAAGGGATCGGCAACGAGATCATCGCGGCCGTGCCGTTCGTTTGCATTCCCGCGGCGCTGACGGCGTCGGAAGGCAGTAACATCAAAATCGCTGCGCAGAATATGCACTGGGAAGAAAAAGGCGCCTATACCGGCGAAATTTCCGGTGAAATGCTGAAAGATCTCGGCGTGGAATACGTTATCATCGGCCATTCCGAAAGAAGAGAATATTTCGCGGAAACGAACGAAACCGTGAACCGCAAAGCACACGCAGCGTTCAAATACGGATTAAAGCCGATTCTCTGCGTTGGAGAATCGCTCCTGCAAAGGGACGAGGGCGTGACGGAAGAACATGTGAGATATCAGGTAAAAGTTGCGCTCAAAGATCTGAGCGCGGAGCAGGTCGAAACGCTGATTATCGCATACGAGCCGATCTGGGCGATCGGTACGGGCAGAACGGCGACAACGGAGCAGGCGCAGGAGGTTTGTAAAATCATCCGCGACACCGTCCGGGCGCTTTATGGAAACGCTACGGCGGAAAAAGTCCGGATTCAATACGGCGGAAGCGTCAACGCAGAAACATCGCAGGCACTGTTCAGTATGCCCGATATCGACGGCGGCCTCGTAGGCGGCGCCAGCCTCAAGGTGAAAGATTTTACCATAATCGCAGGCTACCAGGCGTAAGAAAGACGCGGCAAAACCGATATGGCAGCAAAACGCAGTAAATATGAAGATTACGATAACGAAAACAAGGGCAAGATGTGGAAGGTTTTGAAACCGCTGCTGATTGCCCTTGCAATCGCTTTGGGGATTTGTCTGTTGTCCCTCGCGCTGGCGGACGCCGGGTTCTTCCCAGGCAGTCTGCTGAACCGATTTACGGCCGCCTCTTTCATGGAAAAAACGTACGGCGGTGAAATCGTATCGTACGACCGCTATGACAAAGCTTCGGGGAACTACATCTACAACGGTACCGCCGATGGTAAGCCATGCGAAATCGGAGTCAAGAACTTCAAGGTGCGTTACGACGGATATTACCATGCCTATCTGCGGAACAAATCCTTCGAGTCTGTTACGGAAGATTATCTGAACGCGTTCCTGAATCAGAAATGGACGGATCAATATTCCGATAAAACGGCTATCTGGTACAGCACGATCGATATTCCGGTAAAGGATTCCGCATATCCCTCCGCGGAGGCGCAAGGCGCCGCAGAAAACGAAGAAACGATTAAAAACGCGCTCAAAGCGTACGGCGGCAGCTTATCTTTTACCTTAGAGATCCGCGGAGAAAATATCACCATGGAGGAGTATAAAGGCGTCGTGTACCGGGCTGTCGATATTTTGCAGCAGGAAATGGATAACCGGCCGCAAAGCCTGCAAGTATATTATTACAGGCAGGACGCGGAAAACGGCGTTCTGCAGTACGAATCTACCCTGCGGGGCTTTCAGTTCGATTATAACGAGGCCGGGATCCGCAAAGCAACAGACCTCCACAGATATGTGGAAATACCGGGTGAACTGAAAACGAAAGTAAACATATATTATATTGTGAAATGCATCTTTCTGATCGTCGTCTCCGGAACGGTCGTGGGGCTTTCGGTTTTATGGTGCGTACGCAAGTACCGGAAGCACAAGCGCTATAAGGATTCAGGCGTTTGATGGAAATATAAAAATATTTTGGAGTGGTCTTTTTTGCGTAAAATCTCTGTGGTCTTTACAGGCGGCGGCAGCGCCGGGCATGTCACCCCCAATCTGGCGTTGATTCCCGTTTTAAAAAGTAAATTTTCCCATCTGGAGATCCATTATATCGGCTCGGAGGACGGGATCGAGAAAGAAATCGTGGCAAAACAGCCGGAGATTACATACCACAGCGTGCGGACAGGAAAGCTGCGGCGGTATTTTTCTTGGAAAAATTTCTCCGATCCGTTCCGTGTGATGGCGGGATATAACGATGCCAAAAAATTGATGAATGAAATCCGTCCCGCCGTTGTTTTTTCAAAGGGCGGATTCGTATCGGTGCCGGTCGCCGCCGCGGCCCACCATTATAAAATTCCCGTAATCGCGCATGAGTCCGATCTTACGCCCGGCCTCGCCAACAAAATCTCCGCGCGGTACGCCACGAAGATCTGTACCACGTTTCCGGATACGGTGAAGGATTTACCGAACGGACTTGGCGTTTATACCGGCGCCCCCGTGCGCCCGGAATTGTTCCGGGGCGACGCTGCGCGCGCGCGCGTAAGATACGGATTCGACGGCAAACCCGTAATTCTGATCATGGGCGGCAGCCTCGGTTCGCTGGCGCTCAACAAAGCGGTGCGCGAGAATATTCCGGCGCTGATTAAGAATTATAATATCATCCATTTATGCGGGAAAGGCAATATCCTGGAAAAATATCAGAATTATGAACCATCCTACCGTCAGTTCGAATTTATTTCGGAAGAGCTACCGGATGCGCTGGCTTTGGCGGACTTTGTCATTTCCCGCGCCGGTTCGAATGCGATCCATGAATTTCTGGCCCTGCACAAGCCGATGATCCTGATCCCCCTTCCCCTCTCCGCAAGCCGCGGAGATCAGATCCTGAACGCGGAATCTTTTGAGAAAAGAGGATACGCAATCGTTTTAAAAGAGGAAAACATTACGCCTTCCACATTTCTGTCGGCTGTTGCTTATCTGGAGAAAGACAAACAAAAAATGATCGCCGCAATGGAATCCGATAAAAATACGAACGGCGTGAACGCGATCGCGGAGATCATCGCGGAGCAAATCCGATGTTCACTGAAACAATAGACGGCTATACGCTGTGCTTTGAAACAGACGATACAATATTTTCGCCCGGTAAAATCGATACGGGTACGCGCGCCATGCTCTCCCAGGCGGCATTCCGGGCCGGCGATAAAGTACTCGATCTCGGCTGCGGCTACGGACCGGTAGGAATTTATGCGGCGCAAATAGTCGGTGCGCAGAACGTGATCCTGTGCGATCTCTTACCGCAGGCCGTGGCGCTTTCAAGACAAAACGCATTGCGCAACGGCGCGGAATCCCTTCGTATCGTGCAAAGCGACGGTTTTGAGAATCTTACGGATCGCGATTTTACAATCATTCTGAGCAATCCGCCGTATCATGCCGACTTTTCCGTGGCAAGGCGCTTCATTGAAGGAGCGTTCCGCCGCCTTCTCGTCGGCGGCAGAATGCTCCTGGTAACAAAACGACTCGATTGGTATAAAAACAAATTGACTTCTGTGTTCGGCGGTGTCAAAATAAAAGAAATAGACGGATACTATGTTTTCACGGCGGAGAAGCGCGCAGCACGTCCGCCGGAGAAAGAAAAAAAAGCGCAGCATCTGTCAAGAAAGCTGGAAAGGGCTCGAAAGAATGCAAAAAATGTGGTTAAAAGACGCGGCGGATAATATCGACCTCTACGCGGCGTTCCGCGGAACGTTTTACAGCAGCACAGCGCGGGAAACCGCGATTACCGTCTCCGGCTGTTCCTGGTTCCGGGTTTTCTGGAACGGCGCTTTTCTTACGGAAGGGCCGTATCGTTTTGACGATGCGCATCCGGCGTGCGAAACGGTCCCCTGCAAAGTACGGCAGGGGGTGAATGTTATTTACGCGGTTGTACACAGTATCGGCGTTCCGACGCGGATGTTGATGAACACCGCTCCTTTTTTCGCCTGCGGGGCGCCGGAAACGGAAATCTGCTGGAAATGCGCCCGGCTGGAGGCATATCAAAGCAAAGTCCGAAGGATCAATCCGCAGCTCGGTTGGATGGAATGCTGTAGGATTGACAAGCTTCCCTGCGAACCGGAGGGCGCCGCGTTTCAGGCGGAAAACTGGGAAACGCCTGTTTTTTTGGAAAACGGCCGCGATCCGTACGGGAATTTTACCAACGCCGCGGCAAAATCCGTCAGCCTGGCCGAGCTGGAGGCCGCGCCGGCGGGAGGCGGACTGCTCTCACAACGCTTCGGGTATGAGAATGACGATATCCCGGCAGCATTTTATCTAAGGGCGCTTCAGCCGGTGGATGCCGCGGATGCCGAAGGTCTCTGGATCCGCTATGATTTGCGTAAAATCTGCCTTTTCTCTTTTGGCGCGGAGGTTACGGCGCCTGCAGGAACCGTATTGGAAATCGCATATGCGGAAACATTAACGGATGGGCGGGTAGCGCCCTATATTACGCTTTCCGGCGGAGCTTCCTGTAATCTGGATCGTTATATTTTAAAAGAGGGCCGGCAGAAAATCGGAAACCTCACGCCGCGCGGCGGCAGATATGTGGAAATCCATATAATCGGCGACCCGAAAGCCATACAAGTACACGCGTGCCGCTTTTGGCAGCGTACGTATTTTCCGGAAATTACAGGTTCCTTTTCCTGCGGAGACGAATTGCTGGATAAAATCTGGCGGACC
>CABQCN010000084.1 GCA_902462635.1 uncultured Oscillospiraceae bacterium | reverse complement strand
CTGAAAAACACCCGGCCCATGATATATTCTTCCCGGATCATGCCAACTCCCTCAGAACGGCTGTCCAGAGAATGATTGCGATTGTCTCCCATCACATAGACATATCCATCCGGAACGACGATTGTGGTATCCACGGGGTAAGTCCGCACATTTTGATCTTTAATATAATTTTCCTCGACGAGAGATCCGTTTCGGTAAAATTTTTCGTCTTCGAATTTTAATTCGTCACCCGCCACACCAACGACGCGTTTGATCCAGCAGGTGTCGACATCAATGTTCTCTTCGCCGAAAATCATGCTTGTAATAGCGTTGCGGCGAATCACCTGGCCGAACATGTGAAAATAACTCGGCTTGTCCGTCAGGCTTACATCTACGATGACGATATCGCCGATTTCCGGTTCGCCGAAAAGATAAGGCATCATCGTTGTATAAACGTGATCCCCCTCATGCAGCGTCGGCTCCATCGAGCTGCCGAACACTTGATTTTTCCTGTGTACATAAATGTTGAAAGTAACCAGCAATACAAAAATCAGCAGAAAAATACCGATGGAAATGGCGGTCTCTCTACAGATACGAATTAGTTTTTTTTTTGTTTTTCTTTGTTTTTCTGATCGCGCAGCTGTGCATTTTGTCGAAAATGACACAGTTTGACCTCGACTTCATCCCCGGACTGCGGAATCTGTGGTACGGATTTCGTGTCGTCAATCAAAAGCGGTTTTTGCGGTTCTTGTTTCTGCGGCGGCGCGGTGGAAGTGCGGCCCTGTCCCCAACGGACCACATTGATTTCTACATCGTCCAATTCCGGCAGCGGTTCTTCAGAATATTCGGAGATCATTTCAGGGAGCGGTTCCGGATCGGGCGTTTCCGCTGCTTCCGATTCCGGAATTTCCCCGGCTTCTTCCGGAATTTCCTGATCGGAAACCGCTTCTACCGGCACTTCTTCGATCACGCTTTCCGTCTCCGGTTCTTCTTTGTTTTGGTCTCCGGTAAAATCAAAAATCGACATTTTTTCTAAATCTGCAAGGATTTTATCTTCTTTCGACCGCTCCGTATTCTTCGCGGCCAGCGAAAAATTCATAAAAGACAGCTCCGTATCATCCTCGGAAGCACTGCCGCCGGCGATTCCAAAATCTATATTCAATTCGTCGTTCTCTTTATGATCCAACAAAATCACGGCCTTTATAAAATAGTATGTCCATAATTATAATAGAAGCAGGCCTTTTGTCAAGTTTGGGCAAGGATCGCATCGATCCGCTTCATAATATCGTCGATACATTGGTTCAGCTTTGCGGCCCGGTCTGTGTCTTCCTCAGTAAAACCGGTTTCGGAACGGTTCTGATTTATACGCAGCGATTTGATTTCCTCTTTTAATTGTAAAATATACTCCTGTACGAATGGAAGCCGGAAGATTGCGCTTTTAACAGCCTCATTTTCGGACTGCAGCGCGGCGTAACGAGGCTGCAGATTGTCGTAAACGTATTTTAAAGTATCATAATCATATTTCAATTTCTCAAAATCAGCGCGCACGTTCTCTAATACTGCTTCCGTATTCTGCTGCGCGCTGCGGGCGCCGAGAAGCTCGTCCTGCAATACGGCCGCATCCGCCCGCAGTTTCTGAGTCTCCGCTTCCAGCGCTTTCTTTTTTTGAATCTGCTCCTCCAGCGCGTCGCGCAGTTCGTCCGTTTCCCTGCGGTAGGACGCCTCCAGCTGAGATAGATAGGTTTCCACTTCTTTCCGTTTGAAACCGAATATATTCGTCTTGAACAATTTAATTTTTTCCATTTATTGATCCCCCGGACAGCTATTATACCACATATTGTGCATTTTTATTACATCATACAACAAAATAAATGTCAAGAAAAAGGTAAAAAATTTGTTGACAGTATTAAAATACGATGCTACAATAAGGGACGTTGGCAAACTAAGCGAAAGCTTAGGACGCAAAGGACAGTGTCTAATGCTTCACACGCGATGACTGACTGGCTGCAAAAAAACATTTTTGCAGCCGTTTTTTTTATTAAGTTTATTAAGCAAAGAGAGGTTTCGGATCATGGAGGAAGACAAAAAGAAAGACAAAAGCTGGTTTGCAGCGAATAAAACGCTTGTTGTCGCAATCCTTGCGGCAGTATTGATTGTTGCAGGGATTATTGTGGTAATTGCAGTTTCGAACCGGGACGATTATGAAACCGTGAAAAATCCTGCCAAAACGGCGACGGCGGCGCCGACCGCCGAACCGCAAAAGACAGAAAAACCTACTTATGCGCCGAACACACCCATACCGAACAAGAACCCTTCCGATTCAAAAATAACGGTTGATTATAAAACGCAGGCGCCGGAAGGACTGGACGTCGAACTGATGACGAAACAGGCCTATGAATTGAAGTATCTTTTTGCAGTAGAACGCTTTAAAGATGCGAAAAAAGACATTTCGGTAAATAAACTCGTACAATACGCTTTCTGCCATATTTATTATAAAAGCCTTACGGATGCCGACAATACGGAAGCGATGACGCTGCGGACGGCTTCTGCCGGCGAAATCGAAACGCAGCTGCAAGCGTTGTTCAATATCAAAGGCGTCGATATCAAAACAGCCGACCTTTATAATAAAGGCATCGATCGCTTTGAAATGTGGGAACCGAAATACCGGGCGACGATATATGCCGCCGCAGAATTCACGCAGGGTGAAAATGAAACATATACGCTCAATATCACATTCTACGGTGACGCGGACCAAAAAGAAACAAAAGGAACTGCCGTTCTGAATATAAAGAAAGCAGAAGAAATATATTATATGGACTCGATGTCTTAAGAAAGGATGGGCGATACCATGAACAATGAAAAACAATCCATTTATGAAAAGGCGGAAATGCTTGCGAACAAGGCGAAAATCATCGCCGACAATTATGAACGCGTAACGGAAAAAATGCTGGCGCTCCAGACGGAGAATCGGGCTTTGTCGGAAGAACTGAACAAAGTACGGGAAGAAAACGATCTTTTGATCTGTGATCTAAGCGATGCCAGGCAGAAGCTGGAGGAAGCCGACGCGGCAATGCAGAAATTGCTCTCCGCAAGCTTTCAGAATATCGCCGAGATGGATAAGCTGACGGACGTAACGGATGTACCGGAAGAAGGCCTTGCTGCGGAAGAAACGCAGAAAGAAGAATCCGTCGCCGAAGAAGAAACGGCCCCGGAAGCCGAATTGCCGGCGGAAGAACCGTTCGCGGAACCGGAAGCCGCCGCGCAGCCTGCCGACGAAACAGAACCGGAAGCCGCTCCTGCAGAAGAAGCGGCAGCGGCGCAGGAACCGGCCGCGGAAGAGGAACCAGAAAACCTGCAGGAAGAGAAAGCGCCTTCGGAGGCAAGTGCGGAAGAACGTTCAAAAATCATGATGAACCTTTTAAAAAAATATACGCGTTAACTAGCCGGGAAAGAGTAAGGGAAACAGCGTTATGGAGAAAACAAAGCAATTTCATCCCAAAAACAATAATTATATTATATTGCTCATAGCCGTGGTTCTGTTCGCGCTTACTTTTGCGCTTGGTGCCGCCTCTGACAGTTTTTTGGAAAAACTGACGGAAAAAAGTAATATAACAGACTGGAGATTTATCAATGCCGAGGATGCGGAGACTCTCGAAGCGGACGATATTGCGTTTAAACAGGCTACGGCCTCCAAACGCGCGGTAGGCTCCGTATTGAAACCTTATATGAGGCTTCAATATGATATTGTTCCGCATAATACCGAACTCATTTTATGTATGACGACAAAATTCAGTCCGCTTAAGGCCATAGTCGATGGGGAAGAACTCTATAACAACGGTTATGGAGAGATCGATTATACCGGCAACCGTTTAGACCGCATTACGATTCCGGCGAGCGATAAATTACAGATTATCGACCTGTATCTGTATACGCCGTTCGGCTTCGATGTGGACGCCGTATTGGAGACAACGCCTCCGCAGGCAGGCGTATTTGAAGTCGTATGTTTCTCGCTTGGAATCGCGGTCATTCTTGCCGGAATCGCATTGACGATCGTTTCTTTTGCCGCAACGGCAAAGAGCCGCAGCGTATTGCGTATGATATTATTATCCGGAACGGTGATCGTCTGCGGTATACTGGCTCTGCTGCAGACCGTCAACACATATTCTCTCCGGTTTACGGATCAAATATGGTTCAATATACAGCTTGCGGCAAATATGATTCTGATGAGCCTGCTGTTCATCGACATTATGCTGTATTATGAAAAGAGGAGCAGAAAATGCGTCGTATTGTCGCTACTAATGCTGGCAATGACCGCAGCGGCCGTATTCCTGAATTCTGCGTTTCTTTTACAAATTCTGTTAGGCGTGTTTGCCGTCGCGCACATTTTGTTCGTCGTATTCACCATAGAAATGTCGAATGAGAAAAATAAAAAAGCGATCCGAATGACGCCGGCTGTCAAAGTACTGCTCCTGTATATCTTCTTTGTAAACTTTTACAATGTGCTGAGCTGTATCTTCGGTACGTATTTTATCAATCAGGCGTTGGTGTCGATCGGAACGGGTGTCGCGGTTTGCGCGCTGTTCGCGGTATATATGAAGGGCTACGTTATTAAAAACCTCAAAAGAGAAGCGCGCCGTGACCAGATCGAAGCGGATTCTGTATGGATTGAAGAAGTCTCAAACCTTTTATCCAATATTTATACGCAGGAAGAGGACAACGGCTTTTTCGTAGAAGCTGCAAACGGTATAAAGGGGCTGGTGGCACGCGATTCCGGCGATCCGGAAAATGAAGAGATCAAAACGTGTGTGGCGATTTACGACATTGAAACGGCCTCGTATCAGGAAATATATAATCAGGGCGGCGTTGAAAATTGTAATTACGCAAAGATCGATAAAGAACTTGCAGCCGGCGGTACGAAATTATTTATCGGAAGCAGCTATATTGAAATGCAATTCTGTACGGAAGACCATCCGAATGCGATTATCTATATGGAGGGCCTGAATACGCGCCATGCCGTCAATTTGGAAAATATGTTGCATACGGTTTACGATAACATCGCGGCTGCTTACAAAAATCTGAGCCTGAAGCACGATATGTCCCATATGCAGGAAGATTTGTTTATCAATATGGCGGCTGTTCTGGAAATGCGGTTTGACGGTTCGGGAACGCATCTGATTATTGTATCTCAGATGGTTGAAACATTATGTCTCACGCTTGGCTATGAACCGGCCAAAGCACGTTTGATCGCATCTGCCTCCACGACGCACGATATCGGCAAAATTGCCGTTCCCGAAAGCATTCTCTCGAAAAAAGGAAAGCTGACGGAAGAGGAACATATGGATATGGAAAGACACGTCTGGTACGGCAGAAACATCCTGTCCGTAACGAGCGGGGAATTTTTCGATATTGCAAAGGCGATCGCATTCGAACATCATGAGAATTACGATGGTACGGGTTATTTATCGAAAAAAGGAAATGAAATCAGTATTTATGCCAGAATCGCCCGCGTGGCGGACGTATTCGACGCCCTGCTTTCCCAAAGGAGCTATAAGCAGGCGTGGACGTATGAGGACGCTGCTTCTTACATCGTAAGCGGAAAGGGGACGTTATTCGATCCTGCCGTAGTGGAAGCCTTTACGCAGTGCAGTAAGAAATTATACGATATCAAAATTTCGTTTGAGGAGATTTAACAAGGATGAAGCTCAAAAAGTTATTAAAACCTTACTTTTTAATACCGCTCATACTATTGCTTGCCATTGTCCTGTTTTTTGTCATATGGCAGTTTCTCCCCAAAAGCAGTCTGAGAATCGTCATATTGGATAAAACGGTCCCGGCCACGGAGGCCGACAGCCATAGTTATTTGGGGGATGTCGATAATAATTACCGGAAACATATCGGCCTTTATTGGCTCCTGGAGTACAAAAAGATCGTAAATCCCGACACCGGGAAATATTACGATTATAAAGAAGATTATTACGGAAATCTGATCGATGGGCGGGGAGATGTCGTTTCGAAACGCACGCTTTCGGAATTGACGGAGATTCCGGATATCTTATATCTTTCGGATACGTATGGAGTGGAAACGGAAGAGGATTCCCACGGAATTTCGAAAGAAGATATGAATATGATTTCTTTGGCGTATTCCAAGGGATCCGTCGTAATCGGGGAGCAGGATATTTTACAGACGGGAACCGACGGCGACGTTTCCGCGGAGCTGCAGGCGTTGTTCGGCATCCGTCAGACAGGGTGGGTCGGACGCTATATCTATGACCTGCAGGATTTTACCGACGTGCCGTATTGGGCGCCGCCGATGTATCAGGAAAAATACGGAGAAAAATGGTTGTTTACCGGCCCGGGGCTTCTTCTCGTTGGGAACGGGGATATCGTCGTTCTGGAAGAAAAAACGTGCTTCAACAGTAAGAATCTTTTGAATATTTCCATTGCGAATAATTATAAAAAAGAATTCGGAAAGCATTCTCTCAATTATTATAACTGGTTTGAATTGATCGAACCGGATTACGGTACGGAGGT
>CABQCN010000083.1 GCA_902462635.1 uncultured Oscillospiraceae bacterium | reverse complement strand
TGTATTAGTATTCGAACACATATCAAAACGATAAAAAGTTCACTCGGTTTTGTAAAATATATGGTGCTTCTTTTCGGAGTCCTTGCGGTTTCGCTTTGTGTGGCGGTCGGCTTGTTCACGAAAGATTTCAGAACGGTCACGATCAGCGCCGACGGAAAGCTTTATGAAATCACGACGCGCGCCGATACGGTAGCGGAAGCAGTGGAAGCTGCCGGTATTACGCTTTCGGCGGAAGACAAATTGAACTATGATCTTACCTGCAGCGTCGACGACGTCAACGGAATCATTACTGTTTCGAAGCCGATCACGCTGAAAGTAAATCTGGCAAACGACGAAAAGATCATCAAAACATATTCCAACGACGCTTCTTCTGCGCTTCTCGAGAACGGGATCGATATCGACGAATCCGATATCATTCTTGGCACAGAGGGAGGCAAAGTGTCCGACGGAGATGAAATCACGGTGGTGATTACTTCCACCAAAACCGTAGAAGAACAGGAACAGATTCCCTTTGAAACCGTGTATGTGGAAGACAATACGCTGTATGAAGGCGATTCCGAGGTTGTTACGGAAGGACGCAACGGCGTAATTACGAGGTCTTATACCGTGTCGCTGGAAGACGGCGCCGAGGTTTCCCGGACGCTTCTCTCCGAAACCAGGACGGAACCGGTCAACCGGGTGATCGCAAAAGGAACAAAGGTCTACTTTATCAATTCCAGAGGCCTGAACGTAGGGTTTACCACGCAGTATACAATGCGGGCGACCGCGTATGCGCCGACACCGGAGAATCACGGATATGCAACCGCCTCCGGCAACAGAGCGCGCGACGGCGTGGTTGCGGTAGACAGAAACGTAATCCCTCTGGGGACGAAACTGTATGTGAAAAGCAACGTACACGGAATTCCGGATTACGGATATTGCATCGCCTGGGATACGGGCGGAAGCATCAAAGACATGAGAATCGATCTGTTTATGGAAAGCGAATATGCCTGTTACCAGTTCGGAGCACGTTCCGTAACGGTGTATGTGCTGGAAGACCAGAGCATCGACGTATTTTCTTTGCGAGGATAAAATGGATCAAAAATTCAACACGAGAGACCGTATGCATTTTTTCGGCATTAAGCCGTCGAAGAGTCTTGGACAGAATTTCCTGAACGATTTCGCAGTCGTTCAGGAAATTGTTTATTGCGCGGGGCTGACCAAAGAAGATCTTGTCATTGAGGTCGGTCCGGGCCTTGGGGTCATGACGGGCTTGCTCGCGGAAGCCGCGGGCCGGGTGCTTGCGGTTGAGATCGATCGCGGGCTTATCCCGCCGCTGCAGGCCGTATGCGCGGAATATCCGAATATCGAGCTTCTGGAAGGCGATATTCTAAAAGTGGATATCCGCAAACTGGCGGCGGACCGTATCGCTGCTGCGGACGGCGCTTTGAAAAACATAAAAGTCGTTGCAAATCTGCCGTATTATATTACGACGCCGGTTATCTTATCTTTTCTGGAACAGAAAATCCCCGCGCTCCGTTCCATGACGTTCATGGTGCAGAAAGAGGTTGCGCAGCGTATGACGGCGCCGCCCGGCGGCAAAGAATACGGCGCGCTGACGGTTGCCACGGGATATTTTTCGGAAGCGAAAATTCAATTTACCGTGCCGCCCCATTGTTTCATCCCGCAGCCTGCGGTCGATTCGGCGGTGATCACGCTGACGGTACGCCAAGAACCGCCGTTTGCGCTTGCGGATCAGGAATTCTTTTTCAAAGTCGTACGCGCGTCTTTCTGCCAGCGGCGTAAAATGCTGGCGAATTCTCTTGCAAACGCCCCTTATTTAGGCGTTTCCCGCGAAACGGCAGTAAAATGTATCGAGGCGCTCGGCCGGGATCCCAAAATCCGGGGAGAGGTCCTTTCTCCTGCAGAGTTCGGGCAGCTGTCGAATTTCATCTTGCACAATCGGAGTATTTGAGTATAATATATTTGTGGGACTACGGTATTCTGCCGCCGCGTCGGAGGCGGGATGCCGGAGGATTACAAATCAGCGGATTGCGGAAAGAAGGAAAAGAACTATGTATAAGAACATTTACGTCAACGAGTGGGTTGAACAAATGGCGAAGATGACACAGCCGGATTCTATCGTATGGATCGACGGTTCGGAAGAAGAACGTGAAAGACTGACGAAACAAGCGGTTTCCACGGGAGAAATGATGGAACTGAATCAGGAGAAGCTTCCCGGCTGTTTATATCATAGAACGGCGGAGAACGATGTCGCAAGAGTAGAACATCTTACATTTATTTGCACCTCCAAAAAGGAAGATGCCGGTCCGACCAATAATTGGATGGAGAAGAGCGCCGCGTATGCGAAGCTCGGTACGCTCTTTGAAGGCTGCATGAAGGGCAGAACGATGTATGTCATTCCGTATATCATGGGTCCTGCGTTTTCGGAATTCAGCAAGGTCGGCATCGAAATTACCGATAGTATTTATGTCGTTTTAAATATGAGAATCATGACAAGGATGGGCAAAGTCGCCATGGATATGCTCGGCGATTCCCCGGACTTCGTGAAGGGCCTCCACTCCAAAGGCGAGATTGATCCCGAGAAGAGATTTATCTGTCACTTCCCGGAGGACAACGCGATTTGGTCGATCGGTTCCGGCTATGGCGGAAACGTGCTTCTCGGAAAGAAATGCTTCGCGCTCCGAATCGCGAGCTGGCTGGGCAGAAAAGAAGGCTGGATGGCGGAACATATGCTGATTCTCGGCGTGGAAGATCCTTCCGGCAATATCCAGTATATTTCCGCAGCGTTCCCGAGCGCCTGCGGCAAGACGAATCTGGCAATGCTGATCCCGCCGGAAAAATATAAAGAAAAAGGCTATAAAGTCTGGACGGTAGGCGATGATATCGCATGGCTCAGAATCGGCCCGGACGGAAAGCTCTGGGCGGTCAACCCGGAAGCAGGCTTCTTCGGCGTTGCGCCGGGAACCAGCATGAAATCGAACCCGAACGCGCTTCTTACCTGCCAGAAGAACACGATCTTCACGAACGTGGCTCTGACGCCGGAGAAGACGGTTTGGTGGGAGAGCATGGGCGTTCCTGCGCCTGAACATGCGCTCGACTGGAAAGGCAACGAGTGGACGCCGGAATCCGGCACCAAAGCGGCTCATCCGAATTCCCGTTTTACGGCTCCCGCGCGCCAGTGCCCCTGCATTTCGAAAGAATGGGAAAATCCTGCAGGCGTACCGATCACGGCGATCGTATTCGGCGGCAGACGTGCGAAAGTCGCTCCGCTGGTATATCAGTCCTTCAGCTGGGAACACGGTGTGTTCGTAGGCGCGACAATGGCTTCCGAAACGACCGCGGCCGCTACGGGCGCAGTCGGCGTGGTAAGAAGAGATCCGATGGCAATGCTGCCGTTCTGTGGATACAATATGGGCGAATATTTCCAGCATTGGCTGGAGATGGGCAAGAAAATCCCCAATCCGCCTAAAATCTTCAATGTCAACTGGTTCCGCGTAGATGAGGAAGGCCGTTTCATCTGGCCGGGATTCGGCGACAACCTCAGAGTGCTCCTCTGGATCCTTGCACGCTGCAATAACGAAGTAGATGCGGTGGAATCCCCGATCGGCTATCTGCCGAAGCCCGAAGATATCGATATCGAAGGCACGGATATCACCCCCGAAGTGCTCAAGGATCTGCTTTCGATCGACAAGGAAGCCTGGAAACAGGAAGTGGAAGATCAGAAAACCCATCTGGCGCGCTTCGAAAAGCTCCCTGCGGAAATTCAGGAAGAGTACAACGCGCTGGCAGCGAGAATTGCAAAAATGTGATTTCCCGTTTCAATGTCAAATTTTGGAAACGCGGTCTCCCGGAGGCCGCGTTTTTTTTCACGCATAAATTTCTGACAGCAGGCAATAATAAGCGCGTATCCGAATGATATTAAAATATTTTAAGGAGGCGCTCTCATTATGGATAACAAAGATTTAAAGAATTCTCATTATGGGAATCAGGCGATTTCCTGCAACGTCAAAAGTTGCAGATATAACATGGAAACAGAATGCGCATGTGCTCTCACCGAGATCCATGTAGCACCCAAAAAGGGCTGCTGCTCACAGACCGAGGATGAAAGCTTATGCTCGAGCTACCGTTGCAAGAATTGTGACTGAAAATAGATGATATATCCGCGCGGACTTCTGTCCGCGCTTTTACATAACGAATCCCGTATTTTACTATTATAGGGTGAAAATTTTATAGGATAACTTTATTGCTGCAAAATACCACGAGATTTACAGACATAAAGGTGATACAGTATTTAAAACTATATTGACATAACACGTTAATAAATCTACAATTACATATTTAGTGTAATACCTGCGAAAACCCAGTATGCAGAAAATTCTATTAAGGAGAATATTGTCATGAAAAAAATTATTATATTTATCTATTTACTTATTTTTCTGCTTTGTCTTCCATCCTGTCGCGAAAAAGACATAGAAAGTCAGCCGACGCCTTCTATTTTTATAAATTCAGGAACACCATGGGATCAACTGCCGCAACAAATAAAGGATATCTGGTCTGAGGAGGCCTGGGAAAATTTACCAGAGCCTGCTAAAGGCATTTTGATAGAAAATTATTATAATGCGTCGCTTTTCACGCCGCCGCCGATGGGAAGCGCATCAACACCAGAACCGTTACCGTCCTTTGAAGAGATTGTGCGGCTTGCAGATTTGATTGTAATCGCAAAATATGAAGACCGTACCTGGACGTTGGATAACGAACGCGAAAAATATTATCATATCAAAAATCAATTTACATTAGAACAAGTCATTATTGGAGAGGAACCGGACCGGATGCTGTCTGTTGGCGATTTTGGCGTAATGGACACAACCGGCGTACTGGATGCGCGGTATGGAGAAAATTATGTTTCCGACATGCGCTATATGTTGATATTGGCAGAGGTTTCCGATGATTTATACGGTGATAAATATCGTTCCTGGGGGGTATTTCTTCCTTTGACAGATTTGTCCGCCGCGACATTTGTAAAAGATTATATAGATATTAGAAAAGGAGAGACCGCGCAGCTTTTCAAAACGCCGATCACGGAATCCGAGCTGATCGCCTCCATACAATCACTGAGAAACAATACGGTTGATTCTTCAAAATAAAAAACCTGTGTTTTATGATACCGTCCTTTGGACTTTACTTTTCCGCATGTTGATCACGCCGGTTTTGACATAATTTCCTAATTGCTCTGTGACTTCGGCCGCCGTAAGAGGCGCGCCGTCGCCCAGCTCCGGAGGAATTTCGTCAAATAAATTTCTATAGATGAGATGCGCGCCTATATATCCTGCCAGAGGCGTGCTGTGCTGATGCATGTCGTCCATACACAAATGCTCATAAGGAACGCCGGCGGCGATCAAAGCGTCGATTTCTGCTTTCCAATTGAGGCAGTCCTCTTTGCTGATCTTATCAACGGCGTTGGGATCTTCATTATGGGCCGGAAACGCAATGATTCCCGTATTCGCAGCGGAACAAACCTGCTTTATTGCTTCGAATTCCTCTTTCTCTCCCGGCGTATAAAAGCCGCACTGGAAAACGTAACAATAGTTGCCGCGGCTGATTTCCGCCATCCATTCCGGATCACAGGAATAGGTGGAAACCGTCGCATATCCTTGCGCAATCGCAACGACGGAATATTCGCTGCCCGCCTGTTTCAGCATGTTATTAAGAAACTCACCGATTTGCGAGGAGCCGATAAAGCTGTTTCCTAAAATGAGTATCGTTTTTGACTCATTCTCAGGCGGAATCGCCGGTATCGTACGCAGCGGCGCCGTTCTTCTGCACCCTGCGGCAGTGAAACAGAGAATAATAGCAATAATATAAATCGAAAACCGTTTCATTCTCATCTTCTCCAATCCGATTGCATATTCCTACTATAAAAAATGACAATTTTCCCCGGAAAATTGTCATTCTGGTGGATCATCAAGGACTCGAACCTTGGACCGACCGGTTATGAGCCGGTTGCTCTAACCAACTGAGCTAATGATCCGCGTAAATAAGCGGCTTTTAGTATATCATAAGGAAACGGGATGTCAAGCATTTTACAAAAAAATCCGCCGTTTTATTGCGGACCGTCGTGAAATATGATATACTTTGAATTCGTTGGAAGTAAGATTGAATTTTGCTTGCAAAATATAAAAATCTGATTTATGGTAGGAGTGTGTAACGTTTATGAAGATTCTTCAACAAGTTTTAGAAGACTGTAAGAAGAGAAACCCGAACGAACCTGAGTTTCATCAGGCGGTGACAGAAGTTCTGGACTCCCTGGAACCCGTGGCCGAAAAGCATCCGGAATGGGTGGCGGCGGGTATATTCGACAGAATCGTAGAACCGGAACGCCAGATCATGTTCCGTGTAGCGTGGGTAGACGACAACAACAAAGTACAGGTCAACAGAGGCTTCCGCGTACAGTTCAACAGTGCTATCGGCCCCTACAAAGGCGGACTGCGCTTCCACCCTTCCGTTAACCTCG
>CABQCN010000082.1 GCA_902462635.1 uncultured Oscillospiraceae bacterium | reverse complement strand
ATCCAAGCAGATGGAGAAGGTAAACAAGGACGATCTGCGGAAAAAAATCAATGAACTGGATGCCGATAAGATCAAAGATATGAAGTTGGACGTAGAAGAAATCAAAAAAAAGCTTACGCCTGCCGATATGGAGAAAATAAAAAAACTGGCCGGGAAAGACGCAGACCTGGTAATGAAAAAACTGAATGAGCTGTCGAAAAAATGACGTGATGGATCATGGACAATGATTTAAATGATAAAATCAAGGAAATCGGAAACATGTTCGGGATTTCGGAAATGCCTGACAATATCGGCGAACTCGTTTCTTCTTTTTTAACGTCTTCCGCGGAAAAACAGGAACAGGAAGCGGAAGCAAAAGAAGAAGTGCCCTGCAATGAAGACGTCCATATTGGTCATACCAATTCAGGTAAAAATTCTTCCGATTTTCTGGAAGATATCGATATGGCAAAGGTGCTCAAGCTTTTAAATAAATACAGAGAGGCCAAAAAGAAAAAGGAGAAAGATAAAAAAATCCAGCTTCTTTATGCCGTCGAACCGTTCCTCAATGAAAAACGCAAGGATAAAGTCAATAACTGCGTCAAATTCCTTACGTTTGCGGATCTTGCCAAGGAATTCAAAGACATATAAGACCGATTTTACTGACATATAAAAGAACAAGGATGAAAGTGTATTGAGAATGAGACACGCTTCACAGGCTCGGCGAAACAGCAAAAAAAAACAAACTATGCATCGCATCGGTCAAAAGTGCGCTGCCGAGAATGTAATTGTTTTTTCGCCGACAGCCTGCCCATCATCAGAAAAAAAAGGAAGCGATCCTGCGCCTCCGCATTCGGAATTGCCGCCGCCAAAGAAGCAAAATCCAGGCGGCGGTTTATTCAATTTTAATCTCAAAAAGCTTGGTAATCTGGATCTGGACCATCTGCTGGACAACATATTATCAGATGATCTGATTCTCATTGCGCTGATTGCAATTCTCGTCATCGAGCGTTTTAATTTGAAAATAAACGGGGCGGATAAAAATATGCTCAGCGATTACGATCTCTTGATTATGGCGCTTCTTTACATTTTCTTTTAAATAGAATATAATACGTGGCTGTGGCTGGCCAGTGGCCGGAAGCGGGATTTTATGTTTTTTCCTCTTCCCCAATTGAACAAAATTTGTATTTTGTTCAATTGGATAGATCGAATCCGTACCTGCCCGATCGGCACAGCTCAATCTTTTTATTTTTATCGGAGCTGTGATTACTGATGTATTATGATATGCATGTCCATTCCACGTTTTCGTCCGACAGCGAACTGGAGATGGAAGAAGGCATTTTACGCGCAATCGAATGCGGGCTATCCGGAATTGCCTTCACCGACCATTTGGATGTCGACTACGTAAATCATGAAGAAGAATTCCAATATGATTTCAATGAATATTTCCGTACGATCCATCGATTGCAAGAAAAATATATGGATCGGATTGAAATCCTGACCGCTGTGGAAATCGGCCTGCAGCCTCATGTAATCGAAGAAACAAGACGGCGGCTTGACGGTTTTCGATTCGATTATGTGATCGGCTCGACGCATTTGATCAAACGCCGCGACCCTTATTACGGAACGTATTTCAAAGAAGGCGTATCAAAAGTCGAAGCGTACCGCGAATATCTGGAAGAAGTACTTGCCAACCTCCATTTGTACCATGATTTTTCTACCATGGGACATCTGGATTATATCGTCAGATATGCTAATTTTCCGGATTCCCGTTTTTATTATAAAGATCATGCCGATCTCGTCGATGAAATATTTAAATTTATAATTTCCAAAAACATTTCATTTGAAATCAACACTTCCACGTATTTGCGTCAGCCGTTTGACCGCAGCCTGCTGATCCGTTATAAAGAACTCGGCGGAGAAATCGTGACGATCGGCTCCGACGCACACGGCAAAGACCGGATTGCCAAAAATTTCCCTGCTTATTTAGCGGTTCTCAAAGACTGCGGCTTCCCGTACGTCTGGCATTACAAAGACCGGACTCCCCTGCCGGAACGGATTCTCTGAAGACGCCTTATTTGTTTTTCGATACGCTTCTCTGGATCAGCTTGATTATTTCCACAATCGGAATCACGGCAAACGCGAGGCCCAATGCGATCGCATATTCCCTGAATCCGATTTGCACGAAATCAAAAGCATCCGCCAGGAACGGGACTTCGATAACCAGCGTCGTCAGAAGCAGACTCAAAACACCCGCGCCCCATAAAAACAGATTTTGTGTTTTTAACTTAAAAATACTGCCGCGCTGGCTGCGCATATTGAAGCTATGGAAGATTTCCGCCATACTCATGGTTAAGAACGCCATCGTGATCCCGTGATCGCTGTCCGCGTTGAACAAGCTCCATGTGCCGTTCTGAAAATAACTGCCGATCAGAAATGCCGTAACGGTCAGCGCAGAAACCAAGATTCCCTGATAAATCACGTCGATTCCCAGGCCGCCTGCGAAAATTCCGTCTTTCGGATCCCGCGGCTTGCGTTTCATGAGATCCTCTTCTCCTTTTTCCACGCCGAGCGCCAGCGCCGGGAAGCAGTCCGTAATCAGATTGATCCACAAAAGATGGACCGGTTTCAATATGATAAAACCAAAAATACTGGAAAAGAAAACGCTCAATACTTCGCTCATATTGGATCCAAGCAGGAATTGGATCGCTTTGCGGATATTGTCGTAAATCCTTCTCCCCTCTCCCACCGCGCCTACGATGGTCGCAAAGTTGTCATCGGCAAGTACCATATCCGCAACGTTCTTTGTAACATCCGTACCCGTGATGCCCATGCCGATCCCAATGTCCGCATTCTTGATGCTCGGCGCGTCATTGACGCCATCGCCCGTCATGGCGGTAATATAACCGTTTTTCCGCCAGGCGTTCACGATCCGTACTTTATGTTCCGGCTGTACTCTCGCATATACGCCGAATTCCGTGATCCGCCGGTCGAGTTCTTCGTCGCTCATTTCATTGAGCTGCGCACCCGTGATCGCCTGCGATTCCTCCTCGATGATTCCAAGCTGTTTTGCGATCGCAATCGCGGTGTCCCGGTGATCTCCTGTAATCATGACCGCGCGGATTCCCGCACTCTTACATTCCCGGATGGCGTCTTTGACCTCCGGACGGATCGGGTCGATCATCCCCGTCAGTCCGATGAAAATCAATTCCGCTTCCGCTGTCTCGGACGTCGGATTTTCCGGCAGCGAATCGTATTGCCGCATCGCAGCGCTCAGAACGCGCAGCGCTTTGCTGGCCATTTCTTTGTTTGCGGCGAGAATTTTATTTTTAAATTCATCCGTCATTTCCCGGATTTCGCCGTTCTCGCTATATTTCGTACACCGTTTTAAAATTTCATCGGGAGCGCCCTTCGTATATTGTATAATCGTTCCGTCGAAAGAATGGAACGTTGACATCATTTTGCGTACGCTGTCGAACGGCAGTTCGGCAACACGCGGATATTCCGCTTTCAGCGCGTCCTTCGGCAGTCCGATCGCATTTGCGTAATTTACAAGCGCGCATTCCGTAGGCTCCCCTGTAGCATCGTTTTTCTCCGGATCGAGTTCCGCATCGCTGCAAAGCGCCATTGCCCTGCCAAGCAAAGCCTCGTCGTCGCCAAAATGATCTACTACCGTCATTTTGTTCTGTGTCAGCGTGCCCGTTTTATCACTGCAGATAATCTGCGCGCAGCCGAGCGTTTCCACTGCGGTCAGTTTACGGATGATCGCATTTCGTTTCGACATCTTCGTAACGCCGATGGAAAGCACGATTGTGACTACGGTTGCGAGTCCTTCCGGGATCGCAGCCACCGCAAGGCTTACGGCAACCATGAAGGAATCCAGCACCGGCTCAAAATGGAAATCTCCGGCTTTCATGATGTTGAACGCAAAGATAAATAAACAGATACCCAATACGATCCAGGTAAGCGCTTTGCTCAGCTGCGTCAGTTTGATCTGAAGCGGCGTTTTGCCTTCCTCCGCAAGCGTGAGTGCGTTTGCGATTTTTCCCATTTCGGTATTCATTCCCGTATCCGTAACGACGGCCCTGCCACGGCCGTAAACCACGGTACTTCCCATGTACATCATATTCTTCCGGTCGCCGAGCGGAATTTCTTTTCCGTCCTCCGGGCCTTTTAACAGTTCCGCATATTTATTGACCGGAACGCTTTCTCCGGTAAGAGCGGCCTCTTCGATCTTCAGGCTGGCAGATTCAAGGATTCTGCCATCGGCGGGCACCGCATCGCCGGCTTCCAGTAAAACGACGTCGCCCGGTACGAGGTCCTCGCTCTTTATAATAGAAATGCGCCCGTCCCGGAGTACCTTGCTCGTCGCGGCGGACATTTTCTGCAGCGCCTCGATCGCCGCTTCTGCTTTGCTTTCCTGAATAACGCCCAGAATCGCGTTGATCAATACGACGATCATAATGATGATGACGTCGGCATATCCCTCTGCGCCATTAATGGTAGCCGTTACGGCCGAAATCACGGCAGCGGCAATCAATATAAGGATCATCGGATCCGCCAGCTGCTGCAGAAAGCGCTTGACGAGCGGCGTCTTTTTCGCTTCCTGTAATTTATTTTTCCCGTATTGACGTTCCCGCTCCGCCGCCACCTCCGAAGTGATGCCATCCCGGTTTCCATTGAATGATTTAAGTACATCTTCCGCTTCGCTCAAATAATGCTTCATCGCCAAAATCCTTTCTGCTTTTTTCAATAAAAAAACTCATGTATATATGGTTCATATATACATGAGTCTGGTTATTTAATCCAAGCCAAGCCTTTTATCCTGCAGGCCGTGTGTTGAACTTGAAACCCGCGCGCATTGCGCGTGCCAACTACTCCCTCATGGGTCTTCTACAGTATAAACCATTCCTATATTTTGTCAAATACTTTTTATTTTATACTGTCCTTTACGAGTCCATCGTAAAACGGTGGAACACTTTCTTGCCTTTGCGCAGGATCACGCCGGCGGAAAGTTCCGCTTCGGTGACTTTGTGATCGATGGAGTCGACCTTTCTATCCTCCAGGAAAACGCCGCCTTGCTGAATCAGCCTGCGTCCCTCTCCTTTAGAAGGAATCAATTTGGCCAGGAGCATCATGTCGATTACGGAAATTGCGCCATCCGTCAGAGCAGAAGCGGGAACTGCCGTCGCCGCCAGATCCGCCGCGCTGCCGTCGCCGCCGAACAGAGACTGCGCAACCCCCTTCGCCTTCTCCGCTTCCGCCTCTCCGTGGACGATCTTCGTCACTTCATAGGCCAGACGCACTTTCGCTTCATTGATCTTGCTATCCTTCCACTGCTCCATTTCCCTGATTTCCTCGATCGGAACGAAGGTCAGAAGTTTCAGGCATTTGATGACATCCGCGTCCGCAACATTGCGCAGATACTGGAACAATTCGTACGGAGGCGTTTTCTCTTTGTCCAGCCACACGGCGCCTTTGACGGTCTTGCCCATTTTGACGCCATCGCTCGTCGTCAGGAGCGAAAACGTTACGCCGTATACTTCTTTCCCTTCTTTTCTTCGGACGAGTTCCACGCCGCCGATAATGTTCGACCACTGGTCGTCCCCGCCGAATTCCAGCATACAGCCGTAATCTTTATACAGCCTGTAAAAATCATAGCTCTGCATCAGCATGTAATTGAATTCGATAAAATTCAGGCCCCGCTCCAGGCGCTGTTTGAAACATTCCGCCGCCAGCATCCTGTTGACGGAAAAATGTACGCCGACATCCCGCAGAAATTCCACATAATTCAGATCTAAAAGCCAGTCGGCATTGTTTACGAGCAGCGCTTTATTGTCCGAAAAATCGATAAAACGGGACAGCTGCGATTTCAGTCCGGCAACATTCCGCGCCAGATCTTCCTCCGTAAGCATTTTCCGCATATCCGTTTTTCCGGAAGGATCTCCCACCTTGCCCGTACCGCCGCCCACGAGCGCAATCGGCGTGTGGCCCGCGCGCTGCATATGCGCCATCACCATGATTTGCACGAAATGGCCGATATGCAGACTGTCCGCCGTAGGATCGAACCCTACGTAGAAAGGTACTTTTGCATTATCGAGAATTTCTTTCACTTTCTCTTCATTCGTACACTGGGCAATAATACCGCGTTCCACCAACGTTTCATAAATATTCGACATCGATCTTCCTCCTGTAAAATATGGTTTTTATTTTTTCAATGTTTGCCGCAGCTGCTGCAGCAGCCGTCGCATCCGCTGTTTTCAAACGGATCGATGTAGAGTCCCTGTTTCTTTTTATAATCGGCGACAGCGGCCCTGACCGCTTCTTCCGCGAGTACGCTGCAATGCATTTTCACCGGCGGGAGGCCATCCAGCGCCTCCGCGACCGCTTTATTCGTGAGCTGCAACGCTTCGTCCAGCGTTTTCCCTTTAATCAGTTCGGTGGCCATACTGCTTGTAGCCACGGCCGCGCCGCAGCCGAATGTTTTGAATTTTACATCCGTGACGACGTCATTGTCAATCTTTAAATAGATCTTCATAATATCCCCGCATTTGGCGTTTCCGACTTCGCC
>CABQCN010000081.1 GCA_902462635.1 uncultured Oscillospiraceae bacterium | reverse complement strand
GCGCCTGACGGAGGGCTTGAACGATGTATTTTACGCGCCGCAGTGGCAGGAGCTTTATAAAGCCTGCATCGGCTGCGGAACGTGTACCTATCTCTGCCCGACGTGCCAGTGCTACGATATCCGCGACTTTGATACGGGCCACGGGATCAAGCGGTTCCGCTGCTGGGACTCCTGCATGTATTCCGATTTTACGAAAATGGCGCACGGGAATCCCCGTACGAGCCAGATAGAGCGATTCCGCCAGCGGTTTATGCATAAACTCGTATATTATCCCGCAAATAACGGCGGCGAATATTCCTGCGTGGGCTGCGGGAGATGCCTTTCCAAGTGCCCGGTTTCTATGAATATTGTGAAAGTAATCAAATCCTTCGGAGGTGAGTCGAAATGAATTCCGATGTATTGATTCCGCAGATTGGAATCGTAACCGATATCCGTACGGATACGCCCGATGTAAAAACTTTCCGGATCAACGCCCCGGAGGGTGGAAAATGTTTCGATCATATGCCGGGCCAATGCGCGATGCTTTCGATGCCCGGCGTCGGCGAAGCGATGTTTTCCATTACCTCTTCTCCGACCAATAAAGACTTTATGGAGTTCAGCATCAAACGCTGCGGCGGCCTTACGGAATGGCTGCATCAGATGGAGGTCGGCCAGGCGGTCACGATCCGCGGGCCTTACGGGCGTTCGTTCCCCGTGGATACGGCGCTGAAAGGCAAGGATCTTCTGTTTATTGCCGGCGGAATCGGTCTTGCGCCGCTGCGTTCCGTCATCGATTATTGTCTGGCAAAGCGGGACGATTACGGCAAAATCGATATCGTTTACGGTTCGCGTTCCGCGGACGATCTGGTCGATATCGACCAGATTCGCAGCGATTGGGCGCATGCGAAAAACGTGGATGTCCATCTTACGATCGACAGGCCGCAGGACGGCTGGGACGGTCATGTGGGATTCGTTCCCGCGTACGTCAAAGAGCTGGATTTCGACACACATAAAACGGCGCTTCTGTGCGGACCTCCGATCATGATCAAATTCACGCTGGCATCGCTGCAGGAAATGGGGTATGACAAAACGCAGGTATATACGACCATGGAGCTGCGCATGAAATGCGGCGTCGGAAAATGCGGGCGCTGCAATATCGGTTCCAAATACGTCTGCAAGGACGGACCGGTATTCCGCTGCGACCAGCTCGATGAGCTCCCGAATGAATATTAATGGATTTTTACAGAAAGTGAAGGCAAAAAACATGGATAAAATGGTTAATGTATTTATAATGGGTAAAAAGTATTCCGTTCCGTCAGAGCTCACGATCATGGATGCAATGGAATATGCCGGCTATCAGCTGGTACGCGGCTGCGGCTGCAGAAACGGATTCTGCGGCGCTTGCGCTTCCGTATACAGAATCAAAGGCGATCCGGAACTGAAGGTCTGCCTGGCCTGCCAGACGAAAGTCGAAGAAAACATGTATGTCGCGCAGATCCCGTTCTTCCCGGTCGTAAAACAAACGTACGATATCAATGAAATCCGTCCGACGGAACAGATCATGATGCAGCTTTATCCGGAAATTTACAGCTGTATCGGCTGTAACGCCTGTACCAAAAGCTGCACGCAGGAACTCAACGTCATGCAGTATATCGCTTACGCGCAGAGAGGCGAGTATGACAAATGCGCGGAGGAATCGTTCGACTGCGTCATGTGCGGTATTTGTTCTTCCCGCTGCCCGGCGCAGATTTCCCACCCGCAGGTGGCGCTGCTTGCCAGAAGGCTGACCGGAAAATATATCGCCCCGAAATCCGCGCATTTGGAGAAACGCGTTGCGGAGATCCGGAACGGCGATTACATCCAGCCGATGAAAGATCTGATGGCAAAACCGCTCGATGAGCTGAAAAACATGTATAACAACAGAGAAATAGAAAAATAAGGAGGGCGGTACCATGAGTGATTCATTATATACGCAGGAGATGCTGGATTCCATTGAGAAAGTAGAAGCGAGCCGTCCGTCGCGCATCGGGTTTGAACCGAAGCGGATGTCGGCGGAAGAGAAAGAGGCGCTGCTTGCGAAATTCCATCCCGATTACAAAAAAGAAAATTTCGATACGCTCGCAATGGGCCCGAATAAAGGAGAACGCGTTCCGAAGGAGCTGGCATCGCTGCTGCAGGCGCACAGCCGTGTGAATCCCAAGGAAATCGATCTGAAACACGCGGATTACGATGTCGACGTGCTCGTGATCGGCGGCGGCGGCGCAGGGTCTTCGGCTGCGATCATGGCCCATGAGAACGGCGCGAATGTGATGATCGTTACAAAGCTCCGTCACGGTGACGCCAACACGATGATGGCGGAAGGCGGCATCCAGGCGGCCGATAAAGAGAACGATTCTCCGCTCATCCACTACGTGGACGCGCTCGGCGGCGGACATTTCAAAAACGTACCGGATCTTCTCTATAAATTGGTAACGGAAGGGCCGGGGGCCGTACAATGGCTCAACGAACTCGGCGTCATGTTCGATAAAGAAGCAGACGGCACAATGATCACGACGCATGGGGGCGGAACCTCCAGAAAACGGATGCACGCCGCAAAAGACTATTCCGGAGCGGAAATTATGCGCGTTCTGCGAGACGAAGTGATCAACAGAAACATTCCCGTCGTTGATTTTACCGCGGCGATAGAATTGATTCTCGACGAAAACGGAAAAGCTGCCGGCGCTGTTCTCATGAATATGGAAACGAAAGAAATTCTCGTTGCAAAAGCGAAGACGGTCGTGATCGCCACGGGCGGCGCGGGCAGGCTGCATTACCAGGGCTTCCCGACCTCCAACCATTACGGCGCGACGGCCGACGGCCTCGTACTCGCGTACCGCGTGGGCGCGCCGCTGCTGTATGCATACACGCTGCAATACCATCCCACCGGCGTTGCGTTTCCGGCGCAGATCTTCGGTGCGCTTGTAACGGAAAAGGTCCGTTCTCTCGGCGCGATGCTGATCAACGCGGATGGGGAGGCGTTCATGCATCCGCTGGAAACGCGCGATGTTTCCGCGGCGTCGATTATCCGCGAATGCCAGGAACGGGGAAAAGGAATCCCGACGCCCGAAGGGTTTGGTATCTGGCTCGATACGCCGATGATCGAAATCATCCACGGCCAGGGCGCGATTGAAAAGCGGATTCCGGCCATGCTGCGGATGTTTATGAAATACGGCTATGATATGCGTGAAAAACCGATCCTGATTTATCCGACGCTCCATTACCAGAACGGCGGCATTAAAATCGGCGCGGACGGCATGTCCGATGTGGAAAACCTGTTTGTCGCAGGCGAGGCCGTCGGCGGAATCCATGGCGAGAACCGGCTGATGGGTAATTCGCTCCTCGATATTATCGTATTTGGCAGAAACGCAGGAATCAGCGCATCTGCGAAAGCGAAAACCATAAAGAAAACAGGTAAGCTCACGCTTGCGCACGTGGCGCAGTTCGACAAGGAACTCGCCGCTGCAGGAATCGTTACCGATAAAGTATCTCCGCAGCTTCTTCCGCGGTATACGCACGGAAATCCGAAATACGAAGCCAAATAAAACGGAGGGAAACGGAGAATATGGATATTTTGAATGAAATTTTCTCTCTCGGCGGGAGGACGGTGGTGATCTTCGGCGCGTTTCTGATTGCCGTCGTGGGATATGCGCTGGGACGAATTACGATCAAAGGCGTTTCGCTCGGCGCGGCCGGCGTGTTTCTAATGGCGCTGCTGTTCGGTTACCTTTTTACCCTGTCGGGTCTTGCGGATATTCCGGTTCTGAAAAATTTCTTTGTCGAAGATTCTGCGGCAATGAACATAGAATATTATAGAATGCTCGAGTCAGTCGGTCTCGTGCTGTTTGTTACCTCGGTCGGCTTCATCGCCGGACCGAGCTTCTTCCGCAATCTGAAAAAAAATGCGAAATCGTATGTCCTGCTCGGCGTGCTGATCGTCGGCGCGGGCGCCGTGTTATGCGCGTTATTTTCTTTGATTCCCGGAATCGGGTCGCCGTTCGGCACCGGAATCCTGTCCGGGGCGCTGACGAGCACTCCCGGTTTTTCCGCCGCGAAATCCGCGGTTGCGGAAAGCGCGCAGGGGCTTGTTTCTCTCGGCCACGCCGTTGCCTATCCGTTCGGCGTGGTAGGCGTCGTTTTGTTCGTACAGCTTATTCCGAAATTCCTGAAAGCGAATATGGAGGAGGAACGCGTGAAGATGCGAAAGGGCATCGAAGCGCCGCCGGTTAAGGCGGAACCGGAGAAAAAGCTGCTTGCGCTCGACGAATACGGGCTGGGCACGTTCGGTATCGCAATGGTACTCGGCATCATATTGGGCGCTGTCACGATTCCGCTTTCTTCGGCAGGATTCGATGGCGCAAAATTCTCTTTGGGCAATACGGGCGGCCCGCTGATCATCGCATTGATACTGGGCCATTTCGGCAGAATCGGCAGACTGAGCCTGAAGGTTTCCGATAAAACGCTGAAGGTATTCCGTGAATTCGGGCTGATGCTGTTCCTGATCGGAGCCGGCGTCGAAGGCGGCGTAGAACTCGTTTCCCAGGTGCAGGCTTCTCAATATGGCGCAATGCTTCTGTTATACGGCTTCCTCGGCGGCGTCGCAATGACGCTCATCCCGATGTTTATCGGATTTTTATTTGCGAAAAAGGTACTTAAAATCAGTCTGCTCAACAATCTGGGATCGATTACGGGCGGCATGACGAGTACGCCGGCTCTTGGCACGCTGATCGGCGTCTCCGGTACGGATGACGTCGCTTCCGCGTATGCTGCGACGTATCCGGTGGCCCTCGTGCTGATCGTGCTTGCTTCGCAATTGATTGCGGTACTGATTTAAAGAAAGGAGCATCTTTATGAGAATCGAAGAACATTTATACGGCGGCGAAGGCCGCGTGCTGATCAACGAATTGCTGGCGGAAAAGCAGCTGCGCGGAAAATGCGGATTATATGCGGAGATTACGGTGGAACCAGGCTGCTCGATCGGATATCACGTCCATAATCAGGAAAGCGAAACGTATTTTGTTCTCTCCGGGGAAGGCGAATATGACGACAATGGGACGACGCGTACGGTAAAGAGGGGGGACGTTACTTATACGCCCGACGGGTGCGGTCATGCCTTGAAAAATACGGGAGACCAGAATCTGGTATTTATGGCGCTGATCATTTACGATTGATGCTTCTTCCGCGGGAAGAAAAGATCATAAAGATCTTTATAAACCAAAAGGACAAGAGACGGCTGTCGCTTGTCCTTTTTTGTATGCGCCTGATGGTTGTATTTCTTGTACTAAAAGCAGAACGGCGCTTCATATCATATGATAGGAAGGGGAGCATCGAATGGAGGAGATCTTTATGTATCATGAAAATACAAGAGTACGGGAAATCATGCATTTACCGGGAATTTTATCGCTCGTTGAGAAATATACGGGCAAGCGGATGAGCATGGGTACGCTCAAAATGGGCGCAAACTTAACGCTGCAAACCATAGGCAGCCATCTGCATTGGACAAAGACGCAGCTGCAGGAAGTCATCCGGGAACTGAATGAACTGGCGGAAAAATATCCACCCGGAAGCGCACGCAGGTAAAGCGGTTCGCTTCCCCTGTCTCTTTCACTGCGCGCAGAGCAGTTCAATAATGCTGCGCGTCGTCTCGTCAGGATTGCCGGACTTGACGGAAACGTCGTTCCAGGCTTTATAAAGCGGCAGACGGTCCCTTTCCAGGCGTACAAGATCGCAGGACATGGAAATCGGCCGGCCTGTCACAGGCAGTTCGTGGAGCGGGCGGTTCAGCATGACGATGGTGCCGTTTTGTTTCATAAGCGGCAGATTTTCGGGGACGGTGACGATTCCGCCGCCTGTTGCGATGATCTGGCCGCTTCTCTTTGTATATTCGGTTAAAATTTCCGTTTCGATCCTGCGAAACGCCGGCTCTCCGTATGCCTTGAAAAATTCGCAGATCGTCATCCCGATCCGTTCTTCGATTTTATCGTCGATATCCACAAACGGCCGTCCGAGTTCCCGGGAAAGACCGGCGCCCACCGTGCTCTTGCCGCATCCCGGCATTCCGATCAATATAATATTTTTGGTGGTATATTCTATTTCCCGGGTAATCGTTCCGATCACTTCGTCGCCGATGCGCGCGCCCGTGAAAATTTCACTCGCCTGCTTTGCCTGCGCCACGAGCATGGAAAGACCGTTTACCGCCGTAATTCCTGCGCTCTCGGCATCGAGCAGGAGCTTTGTCCTGGCAGGATTATAGATCAGGTCGATCACGCCGGCGCAATGCGGAAACTGCGCCAGTTCGACAGGCGCAGCGCCGTTTTGCGGATACATTCCCACGGGCGTCGTATTCACGAGATACCGCGCGTCATGGTGGCGCTCGGCGACATTTGTGTAATTTTCGCTGCCGCGGCGGGAAATTACGACGATTTCTTTTGCCCCCAACGCTTTCAGAGCCGCGCACACGGTAACGGAAGCGCCTCCGCTTCCGAGAACGAGAATTTTACCGGAGGAAAGGTCGAATCCCGCTTTGCGGACCAGATAGGTAAATCCAAAAAAATCCGTGTTGCAACCTTTTAACCTCCCGTTCTGCAGGCGCAGTACGGTGTTGACGCTGCCGGTTTTTTCAGCAGCAGGAGATCGTTCGTCACAGATGGC
>CABQCN010000080.1 GCA_902462635.1 uncultured Oscillospiraceae bacterium | reverse complement strand
GTAGCGGTATACATGACGACGTCCGGAGGCAGCGACTATTACGAACCCTTTGACGTAAACAACCGTATTTATTTTGACGTCGTACCCGATGGCGCGTTTCTTTCTTTGAATAAAACGGTATTTGCGCCGGGTGAACGGATCGATTTGAAATACGGAGGCGTTTCTAAAAATAACACATGGCTGGCGATCTATTCGGATGACGTGGGGTTTGCGCCCGGATCGCAATATCAGCAGCGGAGCGCCACGCAGCCGTCCTTACAATATGTTTATATGGGAGGGGAAAGCGCATCGGAAACCGTACCGTTCAATCAACTGGATCTTACGGATTTTCCGCGTTATACGCGGGATATCACCGGCAACGACACGTCTTTCAACGAAACGTACACGATATTTTACCGCGACGATAATCAGAACGGCAAAGACGACAGCTTTGTCCTGCCCGCCGGAAATTACCACGCGGTCGTGTTGGGCGGATCCGACTTCTATCAGGTGATTCCGACCACCGGCTATGTCGGCGGAACGGCTGTTTCGCAGACAAATTATATCCAGTTCAGCGTGAAAGAGACGGGAATTACGGTCGAAACCGACGGGCCGCTGTTTACCGTGGATCTCGCCGGATCTTCGTTTGCCCCCGGAGACTGGGTGGCGGTTTACAGGCGCGGCGAGACGCTGGGAAGCTACGGAAACCGGTCGCTTTTATGGTGGTATATCAATAACGATACGAAACATATTACATGGCCGCTGGACAATGCGATCGCAAGCGCATCGGTATGGACGGCGATCCCGGGGTCCACTTCCAACAACGCAGTCACCGGATATAACGGCAGCACGGCAGCGCACAGCCCGGATTCTTATTTCCTTGCGGAGAACGGCACGCTGAAGCCCGGAAATTATTCGGCGGCGGTTCTGGACGCAAATTACAATGTAAAACAAGGCTATTCCATTTATGATTTTACAATCGATGCGACGGGAGCGAGAACGACTTCGCCATCGAGCGTAACATACCAGCTGGACAATTCTTATCCCGGCTGGGCGGACGGTAAAATTACGGTGACGGCAAGCAACGCGGGATACGTTTCCGGTTTTACGCTGTTCTGGGGAACCGGCACGGACCTGCTGCCCGGCTACACCGATCCGTTTGGCATGGCGGTCAAAACGGCGGATTCGACGTATGTGTACGATGTGCCGAAAGGGCTTGTGATTCCGCAGGGTGCGACGCATCTTTGGGTGTATAATAAAGATAATAATGCGCGCTACGCTACGATCGCGATTCCGCCGCATACGGGGATGCCTTCCGTTTCCGATCCGCTTTATACGTTCTCCATCCTTTCTGATATCCATGTGGCCGCAAACAGCGCCGCGCAGCAAACGAATCTGGCAAATGCGCTGCATTATGTGAAGAACAGCACGCAGTCTTCGGCCATCGTTACGGTAGGCGACAATGTCGACAACGGAACGCCCGGCGCCTGGAACGCCTTCAACAGCATCCGCAGCAGTTATATTTCATCGAGTCTGCCGATGTACAGCGCAATCGGGAACCATGAATTCAAAGATGCAAACGGTACGTCGAGCAGTACGGCGGCCCTGGACAGCGAGTATCTGACGCGCTTTAAAAATAACGCCGTGTCGGGTGTTCCCGGAATGACTTCCGTGAATACGGTCTATTATTCTTTCGAGCTGAACGGCTGTAAATTTATTATGCTCGGTTCAGAGGGGCAATCTACGCTTTCGGCGGGAATGCCGCGGGAACACGCGTATATTACGCAGACGCAGATCAACTGGTTCCAAAATGAAGTAAACGCAGCGAAAGCGGCTGACCCGAATAAACCGGTTTTCGTATTTTTACATCAGCCGCTGAAAAACACCGTTTCCGGATCGCTGGAGGCAAGGAATCCTGTGATTCAGGATTGGTGGGGAATTGCGGAAAGTACGGCGGCGGAAGCGCAGATTCGCAGCATCATTGAAAATAATACGAATATCCTGCTGTTTACCGGCCATACGCACTGGGAATTCAATTCGCTCAGCCCGGTGTTATACGACAGCAGCAAATCGTCCGCCTACATCAATGCCGCGTCGGTCGGGTATTTGTGGAACGACAATAACATCGACGAATACAGTATCGATGGCAGTCAGGGATATATCGTAGAGATCCACAGCGGCTTTTTGTATCTGCGGGGGCGTGATTTTGCGAAAAACGCATGGAGTTTGAGCGCACAGTATATCATACCGTTACAAACGGAATTTTAACTTGCATTTTACCTGTGTCGTTGTATAATAGTTAGGATATGAATAGTATCAACTAAAATATTATCATGATATAAGGAGATGTTCATTTATGCCATTGGTTACATCAAAGGAAATGTTCAAAAAGGCTTACGAAGGCGGATATGCGATCGGTGCTTTCAATGTCAACAACATGGAAATCATTCAGGGAATTACGGAAGCGGCGAAAGAAGAAAACGCCCCTCTGATCCTGCAGGTTTCCGCGGGAGCCAGAAAATATGCCAATCACACGTATCTGATGAAGCTCGTGGAAGCCGCGATCATCGAAACGGGACTTCCGATCTGTCTGCATCTCGACCACGGCGATACGTTCGAATTGTGCAAATCGTGCATCGACGGCGGTTTTACGTCCGTGATGATCGACGGTTCTCACCATTCGTTCGAAGACAATATCGCGCTGACGAGACAAGTCGTTGAATATGCGCATGCAAAAGGTGTAACCGTGGAAGGCGAACTCGGACGTCTTGCCGGGATCGAAGATGCGGTGAACGTATCGGCGGAAGACGCTTCTTATACAAATCCGGCGCAGGTACAGGAGTTCGTTGAGAAGACGGGCGTGGATTCACTGGCGATCGCAATCGGTACAAGCCACGGTGCGTATAAATTTAAACCGGGCCAGAAGCCGCAGCTCAGATTTGATATCCTCGAGGAAGTGGAAAAGAGGCTTCCCGGATTCCCGATCGTGCTGCACGGCGCTTCTTCCGTAATTCCGGAATACGTGGAAACGATCAACCGATTCGGCGGTAAAATGCCCGACGCAATCGGTATTCCGGAGGATATGCTGAGAAAGGCGGCCTCCATGGCGGTCTGCAAGATCAATATCGACTCCGACCTCCGTCTGGCCATGACGGCGGCGATCCGCGAACATTTTGCCGAAGCGCCCTCTGATTTCGATCCGCGGCAATACCTGAAACCTGCGAGAGAAAACATCAAGAAGCTTGTGAAGCACAAACTGGTCGATGTACTCGGCTGCAACGGAAAAGCATAATCGATTGTACAGGGAGGATTCGGAAATATATGGATAAACTTATTGGTGCTGCCATATTCGGACAATCCGGCGGACCTACGTCGGTCATCAATGCCAGCGCGGCAGGCGTAATCATCACGGCTTTACAGCAGGGATGTATTACGAAAGTATACGGCGCCGCGCACGGCATAAAGGGAATGCTGGAAGAAGAATTTTACGATATGTCGAAGGAAGATCCGTACGAGCTGGAACTGCTGAAGACGACGCCGTCTTCGGCGCTCGGTTCCGTACGTTATAAATTGAAAAATGCGGAGGAGGACCCCACGGATTATCTGCGGCTCCTCGAGGTATTCAAAAAATACAATATCCGTTATTTTTTCTATAACGGCGGAAACGACTCGATGGATACCTGCAATAAAATCAGTAAATTCATGCAGAAGTCCGGCTATGAAATGCGTGTCATGGGCGTGCCGAAAACGATCGACAACGATTTGTTCGGTACCGACCACTGCCCGGGATACGGAAGTGCGGCAAAATATGTTGCTACCTCTACAATGGAAATCTATCATGACGCCAGAGTTTACGACACCGGTATGGTGTGCGTGCTTGAGGTGATGGGCCGCCACGCGGGCTGGCTTACCGCTGCGACGGCGCTGGCAGGGATTAAAGGGCAGGGTCCGGATCTCATCTATGTGCCGGAGCTTCCGTTCAGCCGGGAACAATTCCTCGCCGATGTTTCCCGGATCTATAAGAAGAACGGAAAAGTCATCGTTGCCGTTTCGGAAGGCGCGCAATACGCGGACGGCAGATTCGTTGCGGACAGCGGCGTGCGGGATGCGTTCGGACATGCCCAGCTGGGCGGGGTTGCGACGACGCTGGCAAATCTTGCAAAAGAGGAAATCGGCTGTAAGGTACGCGGCATTGAATTCAGCCTGCTGCAGCGGTGCGCCGCGCATTGCGCTTCCCGTAACGACGTCAACGAGGCGTATATGGCGGGAGAGGCTGCGGTTCTGCAAGCGGTTGAAGGGAAGACCGACTATTGCGTCGGATTTGAACGGAGCGGCGCGGATGAAGGATACCGCTGCGGCGTGAAACTGATCAAACTCGACGACGTTGCCAATACGGAAAAGAAACTCCCGCGGGAATGGATCAACGCAGAGGGAAACTTTGTGACGCAAGAATACATCGATTACGCGCTGCCGCTGATTCAGGGAGAATCCTGCCCGCCCATGGAAGACGGACTCCCGAGATTCGCAAGACTTGCGAAAATCAAGGCCTGATTTTTCTCCTTCTTACCTTATTTAAAAGAATACAGAACGCGAGAATGAGTTCGCAGAGGACAAGCACCGATATCAATATAAAGATATCGGTGTTCTCTTTTATAAGTTTGTAAAACGTATTGATTGTCTTGCTGTCGGAATGGATACTGTTCCCGGCGATGAGGCCTACTTTATGGATGCTTCCGTCTTTCAACAGATAGTTTGCGGTGCCGATGACGGCTCCCTCCTCGATGGGCGGAGATAATTCGTTCAGGGAAAGCGCTTTCCCGGGAACAGCGGATGTATTCTTATCGATCACGCTGTAGCTGATGTTTTCCACGTAGCCCGTCATGTCGATCGGTATCATGCAATAAGAGGTTTCCGCGGCATTCAGGCGCAGCTCGCTGCCGCCGATCTCGGCGCTGACGACGAATTCGCCTTTGCTGATGAGCGCCGTTTTCTTAAAATTCGTAAGTACGTTATTGACATAATTCTTTCCCAGATCGGATGCGGAATCGTCGGATCCCCCTGACAGGATGAAAACGAGCTTTACGGCAGGCGCCTTATCGGATACTTTATTTTCCAGATAGAACATTGTCGTTCCAAGGCCGTTGGCAGCATCGTATACGGCATATGCGCCGGACTTCGTAAGCGCTCCTGAAAAGGTTTCGCGTTCCGCGACCAATTTACATTCGTTTACCACCGCGGTGCCGGTCCAGATATGGACGGATTCATTCGACGCGATTTTCCGAAATTGCGCGTTCGACATGGCGTAAGCCCAAAACAAGGCCATGTCATATGCCGTGGTTTGCTGGAACGGATCGTCCGCCCCGTCCGCATTTTTGAAAAAAGTATGTCCCATTCCGAGATCTTGCGCTTTCTGATTCATCATCGATACGAAATAGGCAGTATTGGGATTGACATGGCTCGCAAGCAGATTGGCGGCGTTGTCCGCGTTGCACAATATTACGGACTTCAGGAGATGATCGACCATATAATTTCCGGCAGCGTTCAATTTATAGCGCCCTGAGGCCGAAACGCTGTCCTGCGAGGGAGAGATGAAATCCGTTACGGAGACAGACGGATTTTCCAGCACGAGGAGACAGGTCATCAGCCGCGCCAGCAGGGAACAATCGGCGGGAAGTTCGGCGTTTTGTTTTAAAAGCGTCTGCTTTGTGTCGCATTCATAGATCGTATACGAAATACCGGTGGATTCATTGGAGGGAAGGCTGTTGGCGGCGGCAGAAACGCAGGTGCTTTCCGTAAAGAGAACGGACACGGCGATCAGAATTGCGATTGCTGCCGTTATCGTTGTTTTTTTTATGTAAGATGCAGCCTTTATCATTTGAAAAATCCTTCAACAAAACAGAATATAATTGTTTTACAAAGAGTATATCATATCTGGCGCAGGATTGCCAAAAAATTTTTCCGGGAAATTCTTCCAAATTTTTTCCATTAATTTTCGGTACGGAATCCTGTCCTCCCGTGTTGACAAAGCAGCCGGCATTGATTATACTGTGCACAGTAATTCAATTACTACATTACTTAGGAGGTTTACAGTTATGAAGAAAAAGATTATGGCTCTCATACTCGTCGTTGCGCTTGCAGTATCCGCAATGAGTATCTTGGCCGTACAGGCAGCAAACGGGATTGAAGTGGTGGCAGACGGTTCGAAGTTTACCGTTAAGATTACGGGAACGACGACTTCCGACAAAGACTGGGTTGGCATATATAAAGAAGGGGAGACCACAGACCCCAATAACGGCGGCGCCACGTCCCTGATTTGGTGGTACATAGGCGAAACGACGAAAACTGTCAATTGGCCTGCGGACAAAGAAATTGCGGACGCGACGAACGGCACCAATTCGACAACGAACAGAACTGCGGAACTCAATGAGGACTTTACGTTAAAACCGGGTAAATATTACGCGATCGTTCTGGCGAATGACGGATATGCAGAACTGGACGGCTTCGAAAAAGTTGCGTTTGAAATTAAAGAAAAATCTGCTACTCCGGATCCGGAATATACGGAAGAAGTCAAGGATTTTGAATTGTCCGTAGATTTTATCAACGGCGAAGGTCCTTTAGAAGCAAATGGCGGTACGGCGTTTTTTGTAAAAGAAAACTTTACCTTTGCTTCGGACGGTGTTAAGACGACAGGCTGGCTGGCTGTAGAAGGCGGTATTTCAAAATATCAATATAGTACGGATGGCAAGACCTCGAAGGATGCGGAGGCTACGATTTCAGCGCGCGCAGATCTTGGAACGGTTGGCAA
>CABQCN010000079.1 GCA_902462635.1 uncultured Oscillospiraceae bacterium | reverse complement strand
TGACAAATCTTTTTGTCCTAAAAACAGAAGATATTTTTGTCCTTTTTTTATCTTTACTTTACCGGTTTGTATCAAATACCGCATGTTCCTCCATGCAGGTTACAGGCGCCGCCCCAAGCCGTTCCATCCAAGACCGTACCTCAAGCGTTTTCCAGGGACCGGTGCCGGGTTCCCAGCCGCCGGGCGTGTTCGTCCAAAGCCAATCCGGCGTCGGCCAGAAAGCAAAGCGCGGCGCAATCGCCTCATATACGGAATATTCTACCCCGTTTTGCCCGTGGTGAGCCATCTGCACCGCATCGGCCTGTAACGCAGATGGATTTTCCGCATAAGCGGAAAGCAGCTCCTCTCCGCCGCGGACGCCAAGGTCTCCCAAAAAGATCATTTTAAAAGCACCGCCGTCCGTAAGCCGTTCCGTGACGCGGAATACAATGGAAAGGTTATTGATAAAGTCCTCTTTCATCGCCTTATTCACAACGCGCAGAATCTCAATGGTAACGCTGTCGAGTTCGATCCGTTCGCCCGCTTCCAGAATACGGACAGGATACGGCGTGATTTGCATCGCCGCGCGCAAGCGGATGATATCGTGAATCGTCTGATCGCGGTCCCGCTCCGTAAAATCATCCGGCGCCGGACTGTAGCAAACAAGTCCGACCGTGAGTTCCGGATCCGGACGCTCCGAAAGCGTTACAAAAACATCATGATGGTCGTGGTGCGGATGCGTCAGAAACCAAAGATCGATGTGTCCGCCGTATTCCTTTACGAGACGTTTGAATTCCGGTGCGTCGCCTTCGGTGCCTCCATCCACGGCGATCACTTTTCCGTGTTCCGTGATCAGAAGATACCCCATCATCTGGCTCGGCGTAGAATTATGCAGCTGTATAATTTTCATTACACCATCTCCTTATATAAAAAAATGCTTTTCAATATTATACTTTGGTAATATAATAAAAGCAATTGTAACTTTCTGAGGAGGACGATTTCAATGCACAGAATATTGGAATTACTGGAAAAAAACAGTACGCTCACCGTGAGCGATCTGGCCGTCATGCTAGGCAAAGGCGAAGACGAGATTTCCGCTGCAATAGAACAATTTAAGAAGGACGGGATTATCATCGGGAACAAGCTCCTGGTAGACTGGCAGAAAACTTCCAGAGAATTTGTAACGGCATTTATCGAAATAAAGGTAACGCCGCAATTCGGCAAGGGCTTCGACCAGATCGCCGAACGGTTTTATCAATACGAACAAGTGAAAACAGTATATTTAATGTCCGGCGCATACGATCTTGCGCTTATTATAGAAGGAAAAACGCTGAATGAAGTTGCGCTTTTCGTGGCAGAGCAGCTTTCGCCCATGGATACCGTCATCAGCACGGCGACACATTTTGTTTTAAAGAAATACAAGCAGGACGGCGTATTGTTTGAAAAACCGCAAAAAGACGAAAGATTGGTGATGATGGTTTGAATTTCCAGCAACTGTTCAATCCTACGCTGACCGATCTGCCGCCATCCGGAATCCGGAAATTGTTCGATATTGCCGCCACAATGGAGGACGTAACGTCTCTGGGCATCGGAGAGCCTGATTTTCCGACTCCTTGGCATGTCAGAAACGCCGCAATACAGACGCTGGAGAAGAGCAGGACAAAATATACGGCAAACGCCGGCATGGCGGAACTCCGCGAAGAGATTTCCGGATATCTGTACCGGCGCTTCCGGCTTACATACCGCCCGGATACGCAGATTCTGGTCACGGTGGGCGGCAGCGAAGCCATTGATCTGGCGATGCGCACCTTTATCGAACCGGGCGATGAAGTGATCGTACCGTATCCGAGTTTCGTATGCTACGGTCCCCTCGCGGCGCTCTGCGGCGCAAAGGTGGTTCCCGTCGATATGCGCGCGGAAGATCGGTTCAAGCTCACGCCCGAATTATTAAAACAAGCGATTACAGAGAAAACAAAGCTGTTGGTGCTGCCCTTTCCCAACAACCCCACCGGATCGGTGATGGAACGGGAAGATCTGGAATCCATCGCCGCAATTTTACGGGACACAAATATTATGGTGATTTCCGACGAAATCTACAGCGAATTGAATTATACCGGCGCGCGCCACGTCTCCCTCGCGGAACTGCCCGGCATGAAAGAACGTACCATTCTTGTCAACGGCTTTTCCAAAACGTATTCCATGACCGGCTGGCGGCTCGGCTACGCATGTGCGGAGCCTGAGATCATCGCGAACATGACGAAACTCCACCAGTATGCCATTATGTGCGCGCCTACCACAAGCCAGTTCGCCGCAATCGAAGCGCTCCGAAACGGGGATGACGACGTCAGCGCAATGCGCCAGGAATACGATTACCGGCGCAGGTTTATCGTAAACGGTTTCAACAAGCTCGGGCTCGACTGCTTCGAACCGCTCGGGGCCTTTTACTGCTTCCCGTCGATCAAAAGCACCGGGATGTCTTCCGAGCGGTTCTGCGACGAACTGCTGCGGCAGGAGAAAGTCGCGATTGTACCGGGCTGCGCATTCGGAAGCAGCGGCGAAGGATTCGTGCGGGTCTCCTACGCCTATTCCATCGAACATATCAAAAAAGCATTGGAAGCAATCGGCCGTTTTGTCGATACGGCGGTAAAATAAAGAACAGAGGAGAGGATTTTATGCAGCTTTCGGAGGGCAGCAAGTGGATCTGGGCAAAAAACTGTCCGTTCAACGAGAATTGTTATTGTCAATTTACAGAAGAATTTACAGTGACGGATGCGGACGGCGCCGTTTCCGTGCGCATCAGCGCCGACAGCCAGTACGCGCTCTGGGTCAACGGCAGATTCGCAGGATTCGGACAATACGCAGATTATCCGGAATTCAAGGTTTTCGATACGATCGATATTACGGAACTCGTTTCGGACGGTCCGAACGAACTGCAGATCCTCGCTTATTATCAGGGAACGGATACTTCCACATACCGAAACGGCGATGCCGGTATTATTTTCGACATTATAAGCGACGGCGGCGTCCTCGCATTCAGCAGCGGCGCGACGCGTTCACGGGTCGCATCCGAGTTTCGGAACGGGCCGATGGAATTCGTCAGCCCGCAGCTCGGTTATTCCTTTGAATATAACGCAATGGAACGCGGCAAAAACATATGGCGCTCTTCCCGCACCGGAAACGGCCCGGCGCAGCTTCACCCGCGCCCCGTTCCAAAATTGCAAGTAAAAGAACGCGCCCCTGCAAAAATTGTGTCGCAGGGCTTTTTCATGTATCACCCGGCATATCAGGCCGAAACCACGGCCGTAAAAATGCAGCACGCTTTTTTATCCGCCGCGGAGCTTTCGAGCATCGCCGGGCAATCCGCCGCGGCTCCCTATGTGCTCGACAATGTGCATCCGCTCCGTTGCAAGGTCGATCCTGCGTCCCCGATGCATCTCGGGGAAAACGGTATTTACGTGATCATCGATCTCGGCGCGGAAGAGGCGGGCTGTTTCGATCTGGAAATCGAAACGGCGCCGGGTACCGTGATAAATATCGGATACGGAGAGCACTTAGACGATTTGCGCGTGCGCACCAGTGTCGGCGGCAGGGCGTTCGCCGCCAAATATACAGCTTCTGCGGGGAGGAACAAATATACTCATTTTAACAAGCGCTTCGGCTGCAGATATATCGCCCTTTATATAGAATCGTTTTATTTTACGCTTTATTATGCCGGTCTACGCCCATGCGAGTATCCTTTCCGGGAAAAAGGAACGTTTCAATGTTCCGATTCGCTCCACAATAAAATATATGAAATCTGTCTGCGGACGCTGCGCCTCAGCGCACACGAACATTACGAGGATTGTCCATGGCGGGAGCAAGCATTATATTCTATGGATTCACGCAATCAGATGTTATGCGGCTATTACGCGTTCGGCGAATATGCTCTCCCGCGGGAAAGCATCCGCTTACTGTCTCTGGGACTGCGCGAAGATGGGCTGCTCGAACTCTGCGCGCCCGCGAAAGTGCCCGCCGTGATCCCATCCTTTTCGCTGATCTGGATCATCGAACTGTATGAATACCTCCTGTATTCCGGCGATCTGGCGTTCGCCTTCGAAATGTGGCCGTGCGCCGAGAAAATCCTGCGTACCTTCTGGCGCAATGCGAAAGGGCGCGATCTGCAGGGACCGCTCCAAGGGCCGGGATACTGGAATTTCTATGAATGGGCGCAGGGACTCTCCGACGGATATCCGGAACATCTGCGGGATAAAAACAACGATAAAAACTACGATGGACCGCTCAGCGTATTTTATATACTCGCGCTCTCTTGTATGATCAAAACAGCAAAATTATTATACACCCATCTTGCAGCGGTAAATCCCGCACATACGCCGGGAACGGAAGGGATCGATTTTGTAGAAAAAATTTCCTGGTGTGAATTGCTGTACTCCGGCGCCGCCGAGGTATTTCACGATACTTTCTGGGACAGCGAAACCGGCGCGTATTGTACCTACGTCGTAAACGGTGAAAAAGTACATTTTTCCGAGCTGATGAATTCGCTTGCTTTATACGCCGGTCTCGTTCCCGAAATTCACGTAAAACGCGTAGCGGATCTGCTGTCCGGACAGGCGCCGCACAGGCCCGCGCTGATTCCGGTTACGCTGAGTTATTCGATTTTTAAATACGAAGCGCTTTTATCGGCGGGAAACGCGTACGCTGATTTCGTATTCCGCGATATCGCAGAGCAATGGGGGTATATGCTGTTTCACAACGCGACGTCCTTCTGGGAAACGATCGACGGCGCATGGGCGTTCGGCAACGCCGGCAGCTTATGTCACGGCTGGTCCGCAACGCCTGTGGTGCTCTATTACAAATACCTGCTTGGGGTTTCGCCGAACGCATACGGTTTTTCCGATTACCGCTTCCAGCCGGTGAAATTAAAAGCGCCGATCTTGGCGCAGGGAAAAATCCCGCGTGCGGATCTGGCGCCCCTACACATTGAAATCACGCAAAACGGATTCAATTTATCATAACTTTACGGTATCTTCCCACTTCAGATGGCAATTTTCTTTGCCGAAGTGGCCGTAATTCGTCGTTTTAGCATAAATCGGCTTGCGAAGATCCAGATATTTGATGATCGCCGCCGGCCGGAGGTCGAATTTTGCTCCGATCCGTTTTTCGATTTCGGCAATCGGGATCTTCTCGCTGCCGAATGTTTCCACCCGCACGGACACGGGCTGTGCCACGCCGATCGCATAGGCAATTTGAATTTCACATTTTTCGGCGAGTCCGGAAGCAACGACGCTTTTGGCGATATGCCTGGCCATATAGGCCGCGCTCCTGTCCACTTTTGTTGGATCCTTGCCGCTGAAGCTGCCGCCGCCATGGCGTCCCGTTCCTCCATACGTATCTACGATGATTTTACGTCCCGTGAGTCCGGAATCTCCGCAAGGGCCGCCGATCACAAACCTCCCCGTAGGATTTACGAAAATTTTCGTATTTTCGTCCATATATTCCGCAGGAATGACCCGGCGGATGACATGCGCTTCGATTCCTTCTCGCACCGTTTCGATCGCAACATCGGCAGCATGCTGCGACGATACGACGACGGCATCGACCCGCAGCGGTTTCCCGGCCGCATCATACTCCACGGTCACCTGTCCTTTTCCGTCGGGCCGCAGGTATGGTAAAATTCCTTCTTTCCGCACTTCTGTCAGCCGCGCGGTCAGCTTATGCGCCAGGCTGATCGGCAGCGGCATCAATTCCGTTGTTTCGTTACAGGCATAGCCGAACATCATCCCCTGGTCTCCCGCCCCGTTTTCAAGCTCCAGAGCGGCTTCCGTCCCGGATTGTTTTGCTTCGAGAGACTTGTCCACCCCCATTGCAATATCGGGCGACTGCTCATGGACGCAGCTGATGACCGCGCAGGTATTCCCGTCAAAACCCATTTCGGAACTGGTATAACCGATATCCAGAATCGTCTTCCTGGCAATCGATGCAAAATCGACATAGGTCTTTGTCGTGATTTCCCCCATGATAAAAATCTGTCCCGTCGCCGCAGTAACTTCGCAGGCGACGCGCGCCATCGGATCTTCTGCAAGAATGGCATCCAGGATTCTGTCCGCGATCTGGTCGCAGATTTTATCCGGATGCCCTTCCGTTACGGATTCTGAAGTAAAAAGATTTCTTGCCATATAGTTTCATCCCTTTCCTGAATGACAAAAACGCTTGATCTGTAAATTTCGTTTTTCAGTATATCATAATTGATCGCGTATATAAATCAAATTTTTACACAAAATATCCGAGAAAGGGTGATTCTCATGATTTCCAAAACAGGAAACGAACTTCCGATCGGATTCGCCATGGAACTCGCTTCAGACCTGGACGCGATGGATGCTTTTGCGGAAATGAGCGAAAATGACCAGCAAGTTTGGATCGATGGCGCAAGAAGAATGAATACTCGCGATGAAATGCGAAATTATGTTCATTCCATAACGGATCAGAAGAACAACAATCATTAATAAAAATTCCTCGCAGGAAGAAACGCACAGACGAACCTTTCTGTTTAAAAAAGGGACTGTAATAAAACAGGCCTAAAAGGAAGCACAGTTCATCAAAAAAGTGAGACGCGCTTCCTTTTTTCAGTTCTTTACAGTCCCTTTTATCATACAAGCTATCAAGTCTCATAAGTTATACTATTTAATAATTTGATCTTCCAACTTTACGAAATCAGAACCATCGTATTCCGGCATGATGCCGATATCATAATAAGAATACAGTTTGTTATTCTCTTTAATTTCAACAATTCCTTGTTCTGCGCCGGCGGCATCATATATTATTTCACC
>CABQCN010000078.1 GCA_902462635.1 uncultured Oscillospiraceae bacterium | reverse complement strand
GATCCATGTCAAGATCTTATCCCGTATCATAAGCTTCGCGTCTTAACGGATCAATGGATTTGTTTATCCGATTGTCCGGCACGCAAGACCAGCCGCATTCGCCGGCAACGGGGTCCGGCGTACACGGCTGACTTTACATCGCTTTCAAAATCCCATTCCGGCGCGGAAACCGCGGACGCCGAAGCAGTTTATTATGTCAATTCCGCCTTCCCGGTATACAAGCTGTAATACCGCCCTTTCTGCGAAAGCAAGTCGTCATGGTCTCCGCGTTCGATGATCTTGCCGAATTCGAGTACCATAATAGCATTCGAATTGCGTACCGTAGAAAGGCGGTGGGCGATCACAAACGTCGTACGTCCCAGCATTAGTTTATCCATTCCGTCTTCGATCAGATGCTCCGTCCGCGTATCGATAGAAGAAGTCGCTTCGTCGAGAATGATCACCGGCGGATCCGCAACGGCCGCACGCGCGATCGAAAGCAGCTGGCGCTGTCCCTGGGAAAGATTCGTGCCATCCGCGGAAAGCACCGTGTCGTATCCGTCAGGAAGACGTTTGATAAAGGAATGCGCATTGGCAATCTTTGCCGCACGCACCACTTCCTCATCGCTCGCGTTCAGCTTTCCGTAACGGATATTGTCGCGGATCGTGCCGCGGAACAGATGGACGTCCTGTAAAACGATGCCCAGCGTGCGGCGCAGGTCGTCTTTTCTGATGTTCCGCACGTCGATTCCATCGTATGTGATCGTACCCTCCTGAATTTCATAGAATCGGTTGATCAAATTCGTTATCGTCGTCTTACCGGCGCCCGTGGAACCGACAAACGCGATTTTCTGTCCCGGTTTTGCATACAGCGTAACATTGTCAAGTACCACATGCCCCGGCACATAAGAAAATACGACATCGGTAAAACGCACGTCTCCGTGCAATTCCACAAGCCGGCTCCCAGTTTCCTCCGGCACCTTCCATGCCAGGAACCTGCCGCTGTCATTTTCAAAAGTAGCCGCAAAATCTTCGAACGGGTCGCCCGGCACCTCCGTCAGAACGCCATCCGCCGATTTTTCCGCAAGTACGAGAACCGTCCTGCCATCGTCTGCCTCGACCGTCTCGTCGAGGACTTCAAAGATCCGCTCCGCGCCCGCCAGAGCCGAAAGCAGCATGTTCATCTGATTCGAAATCTGTGTGATCGGCTGCGAGAACTGCCGTGTATACTGGAGAAACGCAGCGACATCCCCGATCGTCGTGGCGGCAAAGATCCCCCATCCCATCGGATTCACGATCATGACGGCGCCGATCGTGGCAGTCAGCGCATAATGCAGGTAAGAAAGGTTCCCCATTACAGGCATGATGATGTTTGCAAACGTCTGCGCGTTTACCGCCGCTTCTTTCAGCCGGTTGTTCTTTTTGATAAAATCGTCATTCGCCGCGTTTTCATGATTGAATACTTTGACGACTTTCTGTCCCTGCATCATTTCCTCGATGTAGCCGTCTAATTCGCCCAGCGCCGCCTGCTGTCCCCGGAAATACGTAGCGCTTTTGCCGCCGATTTTTTTGATGATAAACAGCATGACAAATAAGATCAGTACCACGAAGATCGTCAGGAAGGGACTCAGCACCAGCATCATCACGAAAGTCCCCACGACGGAAATCAACGAGGTGATCGTCTGCGACAAGCTTTGTTCCAGAGCCATCGCCACATTATCCATATCGTTGGTAAAACGGCTCATGACTGCTCCGTGCGGATGTTTGTCGAAATAGCTGACCGGCAGGTCCTGCAAATGTTCGAATAATTCTTTGCGCATCTTATTGGCCGTTTTCTGGGCGACTGAAACCATAACGCGACTCGAAAGATATGTACCGACCGCGCCTACAAGATAAATCGTCCCCATCACAGCAAGATTTTTACCCAAATCCGTCAGCACCAGATCACGCGCGGCAGCGCTGCCAAGGCCGCTGTCGATATACGCCTTCAAGTTGTTGGTCAGATTGTTGATCAGCGGTTTCAACTGATAAGACGCCGCTACGCCCGCGAGCGCGCTCAAAATGATCATAATAAACGCAACGGTCAGGAGCGGCGCGTTTCCGGCCAGATAGGAAAACATACGGACAAGCGTTTTCCTGGTATTTTTGGGTTTCCGGAAACCATGCCCGCCTCTCGGACCGCCGGGTCCTCCGGAAAATTTTTTCGGTTCGCTGCTCATTCGGAAATCACTCCTTCCTGCTGCGACGTATAGACATCGCGGTAAATTTCGTTTGTTTCCATCAATTCCGCATGCGTTCCTACGGCATTGATTTTTCCATCATCGAGCACGACGATCCGGTCTGCGTGAGAAATGGAATTAATTCGCTGGGCAATGATGATCGTCGTAATCCCGCTGAGTTCTTCCGCGAACGCCTGGCGGATTTTGGAATCCGTAGCGGTATCCACCGCGCTCGTGGAATCGTCCAGGATAATGATCTTGGGATGTTTTAACAGCGCGCGCGCAATACAGAGCCGCTGCTTCTGCCCGCCGGAAAGATTCGCGCCGCCCTGACTCAGATCCGTATCCAAACCTTGCGGCATCTTACTGACGAAGTCCCAGGCCTGCGCATGCATACACGCTTCCTGGATTTCCGCATCGGTGGCGTCCGGATTTCCCCATTTCATATTGTCGCGTACCGTGCCGGAGAACAATGTATTCTTCTGAAGTACCATCGCCACCGCGTCATGGAGCGGTTCCAGCGCATAATCCTTCACATTGTTTCCGCCGACCAGGATGCTGCCGCCCGTGACGTCATAAAGGCGCGGAATCAGCTGTACGAGCGTCGTCTTTGCGGCGCCGGTCGAACCGATGATTCCGATCGTCTCTCCGGACCGGATATGCAGGTCGATTCCGCTAAGCGTATCCTCGCCCGATCCCGTACGGTAACGGAACGACACGTTTTCAAAATCGACCGATCCATCCGGAACGGTCGGAATCGCGTTTTCCGGATCCGTAATATCGATTTTCGTATCGATAACTTCCAGCACGCGCTGTCCGGAAGCCCGGGCCCGTGTGAATTGCAGAAACAGCATGGAAAGCATCATCAAAGACATCAGAATCTGCGTCACATAAGAAATAAAGCTCAGCAAGTCGCCTGCATGCAGTCCCGTAGAAGCATAAACCGTACCGCTCAGTTCCGCGAGACTCGTATCTACCACAATCTTTCCGCCGAAAAACAGAATCGCAATGATGCAGGCATATACGATCAGCTGCATGATCGGCATGTTTAAAATCACGAGTTTCACCGCGCGGATTCCCGTCGCGGTCAAGTCGTCATTCGATTTTTTAAATTTTTTCTTCTCATAATCGCCGCGTACGAAGGATTTTACTACGCGAATATTGGTGAGATTCTCCTGCACCGACGTATTCAGGTCGTCGATTTTATCCTGAAACGCCATAAAGCGCGGATGCGCCTTTTTCATAATGATCACGATTGCAACCGTCAGCAGCGGAATCGCAACCAAAAATACGCACGCCAGCTCCGCATGAATCGAAAGCGCCATAATCAACGCAAATATAAACATAAACGGCGCGCGCACAAGCATACGCAAACACATCATACCCGTCTGCTGCAGATTGTTGACGTCCGTCGTAAGACGCGTAATCAGCGACGGGATGCTGAAATAATCGATGTTTGCAAACGAAAATTTTTGTATTTTCACAAACAGGTCTTCCCGCAGCTCCGCGCCTGCTCCCTGCGAGGCAATCGCCGCAAGACGGCTGCTGTACGCGCCGCAGAACATGGCAAACAGCGATACGACGACCATCAATCCGCCGACTTTCAGCACATAATAGATATCGGCGGAACTGAATTCCGCCGCCCGGGAGACGTCGACCCGGTTGATGATCTTCGCCATCAGCCAGGGCATCGCAACGTCTCCGAGCACCTCGAAAAACATAAGTACCGGACATAGGATTGCCGGCAGCTTATAATTTTTAAAATAAGCCGCTAGTCTTTTAATCATAAATCCGTTTCCCTTCCTCTCATTTGATCGATGTTCTTCTGGACCCGGTCCAGATAGGCAAACAATTCTTCCGTCTCTTTTTCGGAAAACCCGTCAAGCATCTGCCTGTCGATGGCAAGCGTTTTATCGAACGTGTCGTCATGGATGCGAAGTCCCTTCTCCGTAAGCTTTATTTTATTGATCCGGGAATCCGCGGCATCCGAAATTTTTTCGACGAGTCCGGCTTTCTGCAGCCTTTTAATGGACGCCGACATCGCTGCGGGAGACGTGTTCATTTCATCTGCAAGCTCTTTCTGGGTGGCGCCATCGCGGTAGCGTATCGTGCCAAGGATCCGCGGATGCGTATAATGCAATCCGTAGCGCGACAGCATATCCGTTACGACATGCATCCTCCCGTGCGAGATGTTCCGCATCTTCCACTGTAAAATCGCACCATCGTTTCCTTCCAGCGGCGGCGGCAACGTCGTTTTACAGGTTTTCTTTTTATCCAATCAGACCGGCTCCTTTCCTTCAAATTGTTCCGCAAACAAGTTAATCGATTAACTTGTTAACCGGCCTATTTTAATACAGATCAAATTAATTGTCAATCGGTTAATTATTATTTTTTGTGAATATATTATTTCCATTTTCAGGGAACTGTTCCCAGGCCGCGCTCATACTATAATAGTGAATTGCTATTTTAAAGAGGCAGAGAGAATGGACGCACAGAAGACGTACAGATTTTCTATCATCGGCGGAGACATGAGAAATGTAAAATTATCGGAACTCCTCGCGGAGGACGGCCACGAGATTCATACGTTCGCGCTGGACAATACGGGTAAAATCTCGCAGCGCTGTTCCGAACTGAGCGAGATTTTCGCACTTTCCGACATTGTCGTGGGGCCGATGCCTTTTACGACCGGCGACGGGACTTATCTGAACGCACCGTTCCATCCGGAGAAGATCGAGATCGCGAAGATCGTCGATAAAATCCGGGAAACCGCCTTCAGGGGGCTGCTGATCGGAGGCCGGATCCCGTTCGCTTTGAACAACAGCGGCGCCGTTCCCGCAGACCTGCTGCAGCGCGACGATCTTGCCGTATTAAATTCGATTCCCACCGCGGAAGGCGCGCTGCAGATTGCCATGGAAGAATTGCCGTATACGATCCGCGGCATCAAAGCCGTCGTATGCGGAATGGGCCGCGTAGGCTCCACGCTTGCGCGTCTGCTGCAGAGAGTCGGCGCCGACGTCACCGTAGCGGCAAGAAACAGCCGCGATTTTGCGGTTTGCGAAGCCGAAGGCCTGAAATATTGCACGTATTCCCAATTACGTAGAATATTGCCTGACACGCTGCTCGTATACAATACCGCGCCCGCGCTGATTTTCGGCCGCGACTTTCTGGACTGCATGAATCAGGAGGCGCTGCTCATCGACTTAGCTTCCATGCCGGGCGGCACGGATTTCGAATACGCGGCCGCGCGCCGGATCCGCACGATCCACGCGCTCTCCCTTCCCGGTAAAGTAGCGCCATCGGGCGCCGCGCAAATCATACAAAAGGTAATTTATAATATACTTGACGAGAAAAACATGTAAATATTGATATAAGGGGTTGGTAAAATGTTCGAGTGCTTCGATGGTCTGCGAGTCGGGCTGGCTGTGACCGGCTCTTTCTGCACCCATAGAAATATCGCCGCCGTCGCTGACAATCTTGTGAAGCGCGGCGCTGTTGTTTATCCGATTTTATCCTATTCCTCTTCCGAAACGTCCACGCGGTTTATGACGAGAGAGGAATTATACGACACCCTGGTACGGATCACCGGCCACGAGCCGATCTGTACCATTAAAGAAGCGGAACCCATAGGTCCCAAAAAACTGCTCGACGTCGTCGCCGTCGTACCGTGTACCGGCAATACGATTTCAAAGCTTGCGAATGCGATTACAGATACGCCGGTTTTGATGGCGTGCAAATCGCACCTGCGCAACAACCGCCCGGTGGTGATCGCCGTCTCCACGAACGACGGGCTGGCGGCCAACGCCAAAAACATCGGCGCCCTGCTCGGCATGAAAAATTATTACTTCGTCCCGTTCCGCCAGGACGACAGCGTGAAAAAGCCGTTTTCCCTTATGGCGGATTTTTCTCTCGTGAACGAGACGATCGCTCTGGCGCTCGAGGGAAAACAGATTCAGCCTATTTTGCTTTAATCCTTCTCACGCGCTTACGCAAACGCTTCCGGGAAGCCGTCTGAACAAAAGTTCAGCAGCTCCCGGACATTTTTTGTCTGGCACAATCTAGGAAATACGAAAAGATATCATTGCATCCGCGGCTTTTGTCGTAAATCAGCTCCGGATGCCACTGTACGCCAAATACGTACGGTTTTTCTTTCATGCAGGCGGCCTCCGCTACGCCATCGTCCGCCGACGCCATCAGGACGAGCTGCGGAGACAGCGTTTTAATCGCCTGATGATGGTATGTATTGACAAAAGCGCGCGTTTCGCCGTAGATTTTGCCGAGCGGCGTCGCGGCAGCGATCTCTACAAAATGACCGTCTTCCGGATATCCCGCTTTCTGTCTATGGCAGACTGGGCTGCCCGGCATCTGCGCCGGCAGATCCTGATAAAGCGTGCCGCCCAGCGCAACGTTCAGAACCTGCAGGCCGCGGCAGATACCGAGGATCGGTTTGTCGCGCTCCAGCGCGATTTTGAGCAGCGGAAATTCCAAAGCGTCGCGGCAGGCGCTGATCTGTACGGTGTCGTTCAGCTTTTCTTCCCCGTACAAAACAGGATCGGGGTCGATGCCGCCTGTAAACAGGAAGGCGTCGCATTGCAGCGCGAGCTGTCGCATATCCGCTTCTTCCG
>CABQCN010000077.1 GCA_902462635.1 uncultured Oscillospiraceae bacterium | reverse complement strand
GTGCCGGAAGCGCCGCGGCGTAAAACGGCGCACGCTATTTTCCGTATGCCTCCAGGAATCTGGCCGCTTTTGTCCGGACCTGTCCGCGCGCGTTCTTCCGGTTCCGCTTTGCAAAAGAAATCATCTCTTTTTGATATGCGGAAGCAGGAAACAGCGCCGTAAAACAATCGAGGATGTGTCCCTTCGCAACGTCCGTACAGGCAGGCGAGGGCTCCCCTTTCCGGAAAAACGGATGACTGTCGATCCCGAGCAGCAGCGGAAGAATCGTTTTTTCATCCTCCGGATAGGCGGCTAATACTTTCGGAACGCTCTGTACGGCGTTTCCGAACTCCGCGATCTCCTGCGATTCATAGGAACGCAGATACTTTTCGCGGATGCCGTACCAGAAATGTTTCTCATCCACGGATAATAAATTCGCAATCGTCAGCATACTCCCCCATTTGAGAAAACGGTTCGGATGATCCAGAAGCGCCGCGATCCTTGTAAAATACGGATAAAGCAGCAGCGGATTTTCCGCGCTCCCCGCCCGGAGAAGCTTCTCCGCCTGATACTTTACGGCTGTTTTCTCCGTCTCCGTTATTTCCAGCAAAACCGGAATCGTTTCCGCATCATATGCAACTTCTTTTTTCTCCCGCAATTTGGAAATCAATTGTTCTTTATCCATACGCCGCTCCCATCTGTTTTGACTTATTATATATTATTTTAATATTCCTGCAAGTTTATCCGCCGCGAGAGCCAGGCGGTCCTGCGGAATATTGGAATAGTTGAGAACAAGCGTGCGCGTATCGCCGGGAGACTTGGCGTAATAAGCGGAAAGGCACGCCACGCGCAGGCCGCTGCGTTCCGCGCAGCGCACCAATTCCGCATCCGTGCGCGGGCCGGCTACTCGGAGCAGGAAATGGAGCCCCGCTTCTTCCTCGGAAATTTCCGCGGCGCCGGGCGGCAGCGCCGCGCGGATCGTACGGATCAGGATGTCTCGCTTGCGGCGGTAAAGATTCCGCATCCGGTTGATGTGCTTTTCAAAATAGCCGCCGGAAAGAAATCGCGCGAGCGTATATTGCTCGAATGTGGAAACCGTACAGGAATAGAACCCCAGCTCTTTATAAAACCGCGCTGCAAGATGCGCCGGGAGTACCATATAGCTGATTCGGATCGTCGAGGCAAGACTTTTAGTAAACGTATTCAGATAGATGACCCGCTCCGTAGCGTCGATGCCCTGCAGCGTCGGCAGCGGATTCCCGGCCATGCGGAATTCCGAATCGAAATCATCCTCCAAAATGTACCGTCCCGCCGCGCCGGAGGCCCAGCCGAGCAGTTCATAACGCCGGCTCACCGGCGTCACGATCCCGCTCGGATAATGGTGCGATGGCGAAACATGCACGATATCCGCCCCGCTCTCCGCCAGCGCGCGCATGGAAATCCCTTGCGCGTCCAGCGGGAGATGCACGCATTTTACGCCGTGGCGCATATAAATGCGCGTAATTTTACGATACCCGGGATCTTCCACGGCATAACGCCTGCCGTACCCGAGCAGCTGGATCAAAAGGCCGTAAAGATATTCCGTACCCGCGCCTACGACGATTTGCTCCGGCAGCACCCGCATGCCGCGGAAAGCTCTCAGATAAGACGCAATCGCCTCTCGTAAAACCAAAACGCCTCCCGCCGGCGGGTTCGTCATGAGCTCCGCGCTGTGGTCCAGCATCACTTCGCGTAAAATTTTTGCCCAGACGGAGAAAGGAAAATTTTCCGGCTCCGTCTGGTTGCTGACGAAATCGGCAAAATAGGCGGGCGCTGCCGGCTTTGCCGCGGGCGGGCTTGCGGAGACGGCGGCAGCGGTCCCTTCTTTGTGGATTTCTTCTACGTAGTAGCCCTTCCGCGGCAGCGAATACAGATATCCTTCCGCAAGCAGCTGCCCGTACGCCGCTTCTACCGTAATGGTGCTTACCCCCAGATTGGCCGCGAAACTCCGCTTGGATGGCAGGCGCGTCCCGGGCGCCAGAATGCCGGCGGCAATATCGTTTTTTATGCATTTATACAGATATTCATATAAATGATCTGACCCTATATCGGTAAAAGAATACGTCAACATCTATGTTTCTCCTGACAATCTGGATATACTGACTATATTTATTTTGGTTATTTTAATATGGTCAGATATCATTATAATAGGATCTCGTACGGAATGCAAGAACTACAAAAACGGAGGATTTTACGATGAAAAAGAAACAGTACGAACTGAATAAACAGCTGGCGCAGATGTTAAAGGGCGGCGTCATCATGGACGTCACCACGCCGGAGCAGGCCAGAATCGCGGAAACCGCCGGCGCATGCGCCGTTATGGCGCTGGAGCGGATTCCCGCGGACATCCGCGCAGCCGGCGGCGTCTCCCGGATGAGCGATCCGAAAATGATCAAAGGCATTCAGGCAGCCGTCAGCATTCCCGTCATGGCAAAATGCCGGATCGGCCATTTTGCGGAGGCGCAAATTCTGGAGGCAATTGAAATCGACTATATCGACGAAAGCGAAGTGCTTTCCCCCGCCGACGATACGTACCATATCGATAAAACGAAATTCAGCGTCCCGTTCGTATGCGGCGCGAAAGACCTCGGCGAAGCGCTGCGGCGCATCGGCGAAGGCGCAGCAATGATCCGCACAAAAGGCGAACCGGGAACGGGCGACGTCGTGCAGGCCGTGCGCCATATGCGCAAAATGAACGGCGAAATCGCACGGATTGCCGCCATGCGGGAAGACGAGCTGTACCACGCCGCAAAAGAACTGGAAGTTCCCTTTGCGCTGCTGGCATCCGTCCGCAAAAACAGACGCCTGCCCGTCGTCAACTTTGCGGCAGGCGGCATCGCCACGCCGGCCGACGCCGCGCTGATGATGCAGTTGGGTGCGGAAGGCGTTTTCGTAGGCTCCGGCATCTTTAAGTCCGGGAACCCGGCGAAGCGGGCCGCCGCGATCGTCAAAGCCGTTGCAAACTATCGGGATTCCACGTTGATCGCGCAGCTTTCCGAGGATCTCGGAGAAGCCATGGTCGGGATCAACGAGGAAGAAATCAGCCTGCTGATGGCGGAAAGAGGCAAAGAATGAAAGCAGCCGTACTCGCCGTACAAGGCGCCTTCCTGGAGCAGGAATCCGCGCTGCATAAAGTCGGCGTGGAGACCGTAGAGCTGCGGAAGCAGGCAGACCTGGCGCAGGATTTTACCGGAATCGTCCTGCCGGGCGGAGAAAGCACCGCCCAGGGCAAGCTGCTGCGCGAGCTCGGTATGTTCGGCGCGCTGCGGGAACGGATTGAAGGCGGCACGCCCGTACTTGCGACGTGCGCCGGCCTGATCCTGCTGGCAGACCGGATCGCAAACGACGCCCGTACCTATTTCCGTACGCTGCCTGTCACCGTACGCCGCAACGCGTACGGCAGGCAGCTCGGCAGCTTCTATACCGAGGAACCCTTCCGCGGAATCGGGCGCGTTCCCATGACGTTCATCCGCGCTCCCTATATCGAAAGCGCGGAGAAAGAAGTCGAAATTCTGGCGGAAGCCGGCGGCAATATCGTGGCCGTCCGCTGCCGGAACCAGCTGGCGATGGCATTTCATCCCGAACTTGGCGACGATCTCAGAATCCACCGTCTGTTTGCGGAAATGATGCGGTCGTACGGAAAATAACTTTTTCCCTCACAATTCTTCAAAAAGCGTTCTGATCGCCTCGAGCGTTTCGCGTACAAGCAGGTCCCCGCCCGCGTGGCCGGTAACGCCGCTGGATACATACGCACTGTAATGGCTGCCGCGCTCGGCTTTTTCCGTCGGCAGGTACCCGTCCGACCCACAGCAGAGCTGGATCAGGAACGTCTGCTGCGCCTTGCTGCGCGCGCGAATTCGATTCCCATAGTCGAGGAACAATTCATAACTGTTCGTTGCGAACGCCACGTCTCCGACGCGGAGGACATGGACCTCCACAGGATGCAGGTCAACCGTCTGCTGGTGTTCGTAACGCGCCATGACGCCTGCGCAGACGTGCATCGCCGCGTTGTCTTTAAAGGTAAATTCGCCCCGCTCCCCGCAGCTTTTGATATATTCGTCCAGGCTTCGCTTTGCCGCTTCATATTCCGTGATCGTGACGCGGCGCAGCGGCAGATTCAGGCTGAGGACGCGATGTTTCAAAATACCGTCCTTCTGATACGCTTTGATTTCCCCGAATACCGCCAGGATTTCATCGGCGATGCGCCGTCCCACCCGGCAGCAGCCCTTGATATCGAACATAGACGGATCCGCCTTGCGAAGCAGCGGATTCTTGCGGATGACGTTTGGATCGTCTATAGGACTCTCCGGTTCGACCCATCGCACGAGGTCGCGCGGACATTGATCGCCTGCGGCGCTGCAAAGGCCCAGTACCTTGAACTCTGGACCAAATTCCTCCCGCAGAAATTGGCGGACTTTTCCCCAGTAATCCGCGGAAATAAAGCTACGCTGTTCCAGGACCTGCGAAGGGCAGGCCACGTTCGCAACGACGCCCGTCGGCTTTCGATTCTTGTCAAAAGTATAAAGCAGTTCGATTCCGGAATCGTTTCCGCCTTCCAAACAGTCGAAATTGGCAAGATCGGTATCGCCCCACATCTTGGCGGTACCGTCGTCGTATACGACGCGCCGGCACATGCCGACGGCGGCTCTGCCGAATTCATTGGCGTAAAAGGCGTCTTCCCGGCTGTCCCATGCTTCTAAAACGGCCTCCGCAATTTTATCGGAAAGGAATTCCAGCGCTTCTTCGGAGGATACGACGTCTTCCGACGCAACTTTCGGGATATATTTCATGGATTCCGGCAGAACGCGGCTGAGAACATTCAGAGAAGAATCGCGTTTATCCTCCCCTTTATATTCATAAGAGGTATGCGTATGCGTTGCCGATACCATTACTTTCGCGGGATCCGGCGCAGCGCGGCCGCCGGCGTTTGCCGCTGCAATTTTCCGGCGTGCCAGCGCGAGCAGGTTCGGATAAATACTTTCCAGATCGCAGGCGCAGAATACGGCGTGGTCATCCTCCGTGCTGATTGCCATTGCAACGGCGCAAACCGGACTTTCCGTATATTCGGAAATCCGCTCGTAAAATTGCCCCGCCAGTTTTATTTTCTTCTTCGGCGTGATGTCGATTTCGCTCCATCCGATCCGCATGATATACGCATCTCCTTATCTCATGGTTTTATTTTGATAGATTTCTTCTTTCGGACTAAAATGACAACCAGAACGGTTCCCGCGATGACCAGCGCCGCGGCTCCGCAGATCAGGAGAATCATCACTGTGCTCAACCCGGAATAATAAGGATCGTCTCCTACGAAACGGAAATTGAACCGGCTGTTGGGCGCGGCATCCCCAAGATCCATAAATTCCAGGACATTGCCGCTGACCGTGGAATTGTCCGCCCACTTGAAATCAAAGGAAAGATATTTTACCTTCGTATCTACAGCAGACTTGGGCAGACGCACCATGATTGCGTTGCCGGAAACCGTATAGTCCGCTTCTCCGGCATCCTCGAACTGCCAGCTGCCGTTGACAAAGCGCTGTACTTTCATTTTACCATCCGCGCGGGAACGGTTGATCACGTAATCGTATCCTTCCCAGCCCGTTTTTTTGTTCTGGTCGATATCGAGATACAGATTCATCCAGTTTTCTCCGTCGTCGAGGATGATGTCCTTCACCGTCCGCACTAGGAAATAGATATTTTCGTCGTCCTGGGCAACTTTTGCGGAAGCGATATCGTTTCGGCCCGTATTGTTTACATATTGAAAAGAGCTGTCAAAGGAGAGCGCGTTTCTCGGCGCGGTATCCGCCGTCGTATCCGTATATTCCGGGAAAACGCCGTCCCACTGCTCCAGCCCGCCGTTCAGATCGATCGTAACGCGGCCTTCCGCTTTTTTCATTTCATTCGTTCCTTTGAAAAGGCGGATGTAATTTGTCATCTGGTAATAATAATTGTCGCCGTATCCGAGGCCGTCCCGTATTTTCATCGGCTCGCCGTCGCGGCTGAATTCCGGGTTGAACGCGTCTACAAACGTATAATTTTGCACTTGTGTGTTGGCCATCGTCACCGTGCCGTCCTGGTTATGCTGACCCGCGATCCATTCGTTCCAGCCGGTAATCATGATCACGGAAGGATCCGCCTCGATGGCATAACGGAATTGTTCGTCGAAACAATAGCCGTATTTTGCCGTCGTCGAAGAAAATTCGAAATCCTGCAGCCCGTTATTCGGCTGGCCGCCCGCACTCGTGTAGCTTCTGCCCTTGCTCGTAGAAGCGTGGTGTCCCATTACGACAGACATCTGTTCGAATGTTCCGTTTGCGTCGCGCCCTTTGTATTGCGGCGATTCCGTAAGCCAGTTCCAGTAACCGTCCATATCCACCCAGGCCCAACAGCGCCGTACGGTGAATCGGTCCAGCAATTCCTGTTCTTTTTCCGAAAGATTCCTGCCTGCGTTGCCGAAAATCAGCGGTTTTCCTTCCCACAGAAAGAACAGGTCTTTATATTTCTCAAAGTTTTTATTGGAATAAACCGTCGTTTTCAATATATTCAGATGATCCACAAGCCGTCCTTCCGTATCTCCCGTCAGGAAGCAGATCTGCGGCGTCTGCCCGCCTTCCTGCCGGATCTGGTACCAGGTTTCGAACAGCTTGGTGTGCGCATCTCTATAGGTTTCCGTATTGGAGATATCTACAAAAATAAAATCAACGCCTGCGTCGCAGAGCATCTGCGCGTGTTTCCGCAGTACCCATTCGTCCGTATCGACATAGTATCCGAAATACGGCTCAGACCAATAATTGCCGTATGATTTCCGCTCCTTGGTTTCCAGGAACTGTTTGAGGCCGTCCA
>CABQCN010000076.1 GCA_902462635.1 uncultured Oscillospiraceae bacterium | reverse complement strand
CAAAGGGGAATCCGCAGCGGAAAGCGGCAAAATCGATCTCCTGCTGAAGGATACTTCCATTACCGATCTGGTGATCAGCAACGGAACGATTTATTTAAATGCAAAAGCGCTGTTTACCTTTTATGTCGATATGATGAAGGCCGTGGCGGACGACCTGTTATCCGCCTATGCGGACTTTTTGAAATGGCCGTATGAAAACGAGTATGTTGATCTCCAGCAGTGCATGGATCTTGCGTCCGTGTTTGATCCCGGTATCTCCCTGCCGGAAATCGACGATATTCTCAGCCAGTCGGACCTGGATCCGGCAATGGTTCAGGCGGTTCTGTCCGCGCTTTCGGAGACGATGCAGAAGGAGAACGTGCTTGCCTTCCTGAATCATCTGGAAGACGCGTTCGTCGCGGCAAAGGCGCTTACCGCCGATCAGGAAAAAATTGAGTTTGAACTCGATAAAACGAACATTAAGGCATTTGTTGTGGGCGTGAGCGCCGTATTACGCACGGATCTGGCGGATATCACGGATACGTTCGCTGCTGCATTGAAAAATAAGGAAGAGCTTCCGGAAGAATTCAGACAGATTCTTTCGCAATTCGATAAAGAAGCTTTCCAGAAGAATCTCGATACAGAATTTGCGGAGGACAAAGTAAATACGGAAGCAGAGGAACTGGCGCAGGAAATCGGAGAAGGACGCTTCTGCTTCTCGATTACGGCAAAGGCGGCTTCCTGTTCCTTTAAAGTGGAAATACTGGGAATTGAAACGGAGACGGCCGGTCTGGGAGCAGGCGTTTCGCAAATGGGTTTATCTTTGGAAATAAAGCTCGATCAAAAAAACATTGCGAACATTACAGCGCCGGAGAAAGTACTGACGGATGAAGAATTGCAAGGAATTTTGAAGCTTCTGGGCGACGGTGCCGGCGATATGGATTTCGGAGATCTGGACGGGGCAATTGCCTGAATCTTTTTACAAGGATGGAGAAGCAGAAAAAACGGGCGGAACGCACATGCGTTCCGCCCGTTTTGATTTATTTTTATTGTTCCAGCTGTCTGCCGATCACAGCGGCCGCCGATTGCGTCAGTTTCGCCTCCGTATCCCCAAGAGAACTTCTGTTGTCCGGAGAGAACATGATCACAGATCCGACGGGATCGCCGTGGGATATGATCGGGGTAACGACGTAAGACATGATTTTATCCCCGCTTACGTCTTCCAGAATCGGAAAATAATCGCTCTTTTTATCTTTTGCGATCAATGTAGAACGGTCTTCCATCGCCTGTTCGAGCTGCCGGGTGATCCGTTTTCCGGAAAAATCTTTTTTAGAAATACCGGATACGGCGACAACGGAATCTCTGTCTGTGATACATGTAGGGTATCCTGCGGTTTTCGCAAGGCTGTCGGCAAACTGCACGGCAAATTCATTCAAATCGCTCATCACGGAATATTTACGCAAAATGATTTCTCCGTTTTCTCCCGTGTAAATTTCCACCGGATCGCCCTCCCGCAGGCGGAGCGTGCGCCGGATTTCTTTCGGAATAACGATCCTTCCCAGTTCGTCGATCCGTCTTACGATTCCCGTGGCTTTCAGCAGATTTATATTTTTGGTTTCACTCATATATCATAAACTCCTTCGTCAAAGTTGTTGTAATCATTTTTCTTTAGTATTATTTACCACCGGGGAAAAAATATACATAAAATATGACAAATTTACTTGCAATTTCACTTGTGAGGCATTAATATGTAACAAGATTACGGGAGGAGTGTTGGAGTGAAACGAGCGGCAATGATCTTATTGGCAGGCATCCTATTATTTATGGTTTCCTGCGGCAACAAAAGGCCGGATTTTCCGTTAAAGGGAGAAGTGGCGGTCAATGAACAGACAGTCCGTTTCTTAGGAAGATATTATGAGGAGAACGGCGCGTATTATACCAATCTGAGTTGTGCAGGTTTCGAAGTAAACTTCGAGGGCACCGAGCTGAAGGCGGAATTTATTTCCGAACCGTCGGACAGCGACCATAACACCTACATTCATGTATTTATCGACGACGACTACAGCGGACTCGATGCAGTGAAAGCCGACGGCACGGAGGCCGGCTTGAAAAACGACAGCCGTATTTTGCTGGAAAAGGGACGCAGTACGGTGACGCTGGCAAGCGGTCTGGAGGACGGCGTTCATAAGATTACGGTGCAGAAAGCAAATCAATCTTCCTTAAATAAATTAGGAGTCGTCAAATTATTACCGGGTGACGGCGCGATTGTAGCGCCGCCTGCGGCAAAAGAAAAAAGCATCCTCGTGATCGGGGATTCCATTACCTGCGGATCGAATAATCTGGGCGAAGAACTCGCGATCAGTTATTCCTCTTCCGAAGACGGGCTGCTGACGATGGCGGCGATCGCGGCAAGGCATTATGACGCCGATCTTGAAATCGTTGCGAAGAACGGCTTGTATACGCAGATGATCAACACGACATTTCCCGAAAATATGATCCGTTATGCCGATCCGTTTAACGGTGTTTTGAAAATTTGGGATGCATCGGCCCGTGGACGCCAGCGCGATCTCGTGATCATTAATTTGGGTGGCAATGATTACAGCGTAGTCACCGGATCGGGGGGAGCGTATACCTATGACCAGTTTAAGGCGGACTATATTACCTTGGTCAAAGAAGTTCGCAAGATGTATCCGAACAGTTCTATTCTCTGTACGGATGCTTCCTACTCCGGAATCTATGAGGCAGAAGCTATCGCGGAATATAGGGCGGAAACGGGAGATACAAAGATTTCGTTTTGGCAGCGCGATACGGTGTACAGCAGGCATCCGCTGATTTCGGTCCACAGGAGCGAAGCCAAAAAATTGATCCAGGAAATCGATCATTTAAACATATTTGCATAAAAACAGATAGAATGTGAGGTCATGTGCAATGGAAGATAAAAAAAAGATCACCGACTTATTTGAAAATCCGGGCAGGGAATTTCGAGGAATCCCGTTCTGGTCCTGGAACGGGGAACTGGAGAAGAAAGAACTGCTGCGCCAGCTTTCGATTATCAAGGAAATGGGATTCGGCGGCTTCTTTATGCATTCGCGCGCCGGTCTGATGACGGAATATTTGGGCGAGGAATGGTTCGATCTCGTCAATGCTGTCGCCGATGCGGGCGAACAGATGGGCCTGACCGCATGGTTGTACGATGAAGATCGCTGGCCGAGCGGAAGCGCGGGCGGGAAAGTCACTGTGGATCCGCAATACCGTATGAAATCCATGGTCATGTATTGTTATGACCGCGCTTCGTTCGATTGGGAGCGGGAAATTCCGGGCGATGGCAAAGCGGAAGTGATCGCCGTATTTGCCGCGCATATTGCGGAAACGAGCGTATTCGAATATGTTTCCTGTAATGGGCGGGAAGCGCTGGAAGAGGCGCTGCAGGAAGACGAATACAACAAAGTCCTCGTGTTCCGGATCGTCCCGGACGCCCCGGCAAGCGTTTATAACGGCACCACCTATATCGATACCATGAGCCGTAAGGCGGTAGACCGTTTTATCGAATTGACGCACGAAGCGTATAAAAAACATTGCGGAAAGCGGATCGGTACAAGTATCAAGGGGATTTTTACCGATGAGCCGCACCGCGGACATATGCTGGACGATTACCGCGTGGAGAACGGCGTTGCCATCTGCTCCGCGGCATATACGGACGATCTTTTCGAAGAATTTGAAAAACGCTACGGTTACGCGTTGAAGCCGCTGCTGCCGGAATTATTTTACCGGAAAGATGGGCAGAACGTTTCGCATATCAAACTGGATTTTGTGGATCTGGGGAACAATCTGTTTATCGAACGTTTTGCGGATCCGATCCGTGAATGGTGCGAGCGCAACAACATGATTTTCACGGGACATGTGCTGCACGAAGATACGCTGACGAACCAGACGGTTCCGAACGGTTCGCTGATGCGCTTTTATCCGCATATGACGTATCCGGGCATCGACCTTCTGACGGAGCATAACAAATGTTATTGGGTGGTGAAGCAGCTTGCTTCCGCCGCCAGACAGACGGGGCAGAAATGGATGCTGTCCGAGCTGTACGGCTGTACGGGATGGCAGTTTGATTTCAAAGCGCATAAGGCGGTCGGCGACTGGCAGGCGCTTTTGGGAATCAATTTGCGATGTCACCATCTTTCTTGGTATACCATGGAAGGCGAATCGAAACGTGATTATCCGGCAAGTATTTTCCACCAGTCTTCGTACTATAAAGATTATAATTACATAGAGACCTATTTTGCCAGATTCGGTACGGTTATGACGCAGGGCCGTCAGGTTTGCGACCTTTTGGTGCTGAATCCCATCGAATCGGCGTGGGCGATGATGTATGCGGGCTGGGCGCGCTGGGTATACGCATCCCCGGATAACAAAGACGAGGCGGAACTGGAACGCCATTATGAAAAATTGTTCCATATTCTGATGGGGAGTCAGCTGGATTTTGATTACGGGGAAGAATATATGATGCGGGAGCTGTATTCCGTGGACCGGGATGCTGCCGGAACCGCGGTGCTCCGAATCGGAGAGGCCTCCTACCGCACGGTTGTCGTCAGCGGTATGGTGACGATGCGTGCTTCTACGGTACAAATATTGAAAGAATTTATGGATCTCGGCGGAAAAGTCGTTTTTGCCGGCGACATCCCTGCCTATGTGGATGGGAAACGTTCCGGCGCGGCGCGCGCACTGGCGGAACATGGGAACGCCGCCGCGGTGCCGTTTGAAAAACAGGCGCTTACCCGGGCACTGCGGGAAAAATCGGCGTTTTACCCGCAGGTAGAAGGTGCGGGCGCGGAAACTGTTTTTGTCCAGGTGCGCTATGACGCGGATCAAAACGTATTGTACGCCGCGCTGCTCAATACGGACCGGGATACGCCGCGGAAAGATCTTCGCCTTTCCCTTCATGATGCCGGCGGCGCTTTTTCGCTGCAAGCGGGAAACGTATATGCGCAGCGATGGGATCTGGCCACCGGAAGACGTTTCCGGAAAGAGCTGTCTTTTGAAAACGGAACCCCTGTCGTTTCTTTCGACCTCGAACCCGCGGGAGAAATGATCTTCGTGTTTACGCGGGAACAGGATCCGTCTTTAGAAATACCGGAAGCGCTGGAAGAAATAAAATGCACGCAGCTTCCCGCAGACAGCGAATTTGCATATGAATTGGATGAACACAACGTGTGCGTTTTGGATTTTGCCAAATGGAAATTCGGAGACGGAGAATGGCAGCCGGAGGAAGAAATTCTGCGCGTCGATGCGAAAATCCGGGATGTGGCCGGGATCGAACATCGCGGCGGCGGCATGCTGCAGCCCTGGTACGCCAAAAAATATTGCAACGACGCGTACGGGAACCTCGAAATCGAATATGAATTTTACGCCGATGTGCTTCCGGAGGGCGAAGTCTTCCTGGCCGGAGAACGGCCGGAATTCTGCCAGTTCTATTTGAACGGCACGCGTCTTTCGTGCGCGGATCCGGATGATTTCTGGATTGATGTCTGCTTCAAGAAAATGGCGGTGCCGGCGGGGCTGATCCGCAGGGGACGGAATGTGGTGACGTATAAAACGCTGTTCCGCCGCACGACGAATATCGAGGCGTTGTATCTGGTCGGGGAATTCGGCGTACGTCTGGAAGGAAACAAACGGATCCTGGATCGGAGACCGGATAAAATCGGTTTCAAAAATCTGCGGGAATACAATATGCCGTTCTACACAGGACGCGTAACGTACCGGATTCCGAACGGCACGTTCTCCGCCTCCCTAAAAGCGGATAAAATCCATTTGCGGATCGACGGATACCGCGCTTCGCTCGTAAAAGCGGCGCCGTTTGGCAATGACGCGCAGGATGCGGAAATTTTGGCCTGGGATCCGTACGAAGCGGATATCACGGAGTGGGTGAGATCCGGATACGACATCGGGGTTACGCTCGTTTGCTCCCGGCGGAACGTATTCGGACCGCTGCATTTGCTGCCCGCGGAATGCGGCGTTTACGGGCCGGAGCATTTTGTCACCGGCGGAGAGCAATGGAGCGACGATTATGCGCTGATCAACAGCGCCGTTTATGGGATCACGGTCAGGGAGCTGGAACAGAAATGAAACGAAACGGCGGCATTTACCGGATTATCGTAAAGTACAGTATTTTTATCATGGTGATTGCCGCTGCTTTCTGCGGTTTTATCGGATCCCCGGGCCGGCTGGAACAGGCGGACGTGCTTTTCGGCATGGAAGAAGAAAATCTGGTGATCCCTACGAATAAAACGCAGATCACATTGCGCAGCGGACCCGGTTTCTTTTACCCGGTAAAGCGGGTTCTCACGGAATGCCAGCGGCTGGAAGTCCTGGAAAAGGGATTATGGTATAAAGTAAAATACGAAGACGCTGTCGGTTACGTATATTCTTCGCTGTTTATCGACGAGAAGGGCTTTGCGGCGGACAGACTGGACGGCGTTTATATCGGCATCGATATCGAGGGAAGTTATGATATGCGTACCGGCGTTTCCTGGACGGGTCAAATCAATTTACTGATCGGGGAGAAATTGAAAAGTATCCTGGAGGCATCGGGCGCCGTCATCATTATGCCGCGGAATTCCTTCGAAAATGAAGAACTTTCGAACGATGCCGTAAGAGCGGATCTCTTCAATAAATATAATTGTGATATTATTTATCAAATCGAGGCCGTTTCTTCCCCCGTACCGAGCGAATCCGGCCCCTGGATTCGAATCGTCCCCGGATCGGCGCTTAAAAAGTCTGCGGCCTATCTCGCAGAAAGTCTCGGCAAAGTGGCGGGAAAAATCGAAACGCCCGTGACGGAATGGGACGGATCCGAATTTTTGAATCAGGTTAAAAGTCCTGCCATCTCCATTTGTCCGGGATATACTACGAACAATATGGATT
>CABQCN010000075.1 GCA_902462635.1 uncultured Oscillospiraceae bacterium | reverse complement strand
GGGCGATCATGGACATGTACGATTGGGCGAAAGAACAGGACACGCTCGTAGAAGTCATCTACGCCACGCAGGACGGCCGGATTTATTTCTATGAACTGGAAACGGGTAAAGTCACGCGCGATCCTATCGATTGCGGTTTCACTTTCAAAGGCGCCGGCGCGCTCGATCCGCGGGGGATTCCCCTGATGTACGTCGGCGGCGGCGACCGAAACCCATCGTACGCATCTCCGCGCGTATTCATCATCAGTCTCGTGACGAACGAGGTCTTATATGAATTCGGTCATGACGATCCTTTTGCCAAAAGAAGCTGGTGCGCGTTCGACAGCTCCGCCCTGGTAGACGCGGAAACGGACACGTTGATTTATCCCGGAGAAAGCGGCGTATGTTATTTTATCCGGCTGGGGACGCAATACGACGAAGCTGCGGGCACGCTTTCCATTCATCCATCCGACATCGTAAAATGGCGGTATTCCGGCAGCAGAAGCGGTGTCAATAATAAATTCTGGCTCGGGATCGAAGGCAGCGCCATCGCCTATCAGGGCTACCTGTTCTTCCCCGATAACGGCGGATATATGATGTGCCTTGATATCAATACGCTGGAACTCGTATGGGTACAGGACGTACTCGACGATACGAACTGTACCGGCGTACTCGAAGTGGAAAACGGGAAACCGTACATATATATGTCCACCTCTTTCCATGCTGACTGGCGCGCGGACGGAGAAGGAACGGCGCCCATTCCCGTCTGGAAAATCGACGCGGAGACGGGCGAAATCGTTTGGCGCACCGATTACGACTGTTATACGGTAAGCGGCAACTCCGGAGGCGCGCAGGGTTCTCTCGCTGTGGGAAAAGGCGCGCTGGAAGACATCGTGTATATTCCAATGGGACGCACGCCCGGACGCTGGAAGGGCCTGCTGGTCGCCCTGAATAAGAAAACGGGAGAACAAGTCTGGGCGCTGGAACTCGATCATTATATCTGGAGTTCCCCCGCGCTGGTTTACGACGAAAAGACGGGTACAGGCTACGTCATACAAGGGGATTCCGAGGGAAATCTCTTTTTGATCGACGGCCTCACCGGTAAAATACTGAACACCTTCGAGATGGACGGGAACATCGAAGCTACCCCTGCGGTTTACAACAACATTCTGGTATTGGGAACGCGGAACTGCAGCATTTATGCCCTGAAGATAGAATAACCTCCGCCGGATGCGACCGGATACAAAACGCCGGGAAACGGAATTCCGTTTTTCCCGGCGTTGCTGCGTTTGATTTGATTTTATTTTTGATTCGTAGCGATCACTTCCGCCGCAAAGGATTCGGCGTTCTCCATGTTTTTACTCGTCCGCGCGATCGCAAGGTACATGGTCTGCCGTTCTTCCGGATATCTTTTAACGAGATTCATTTCTTTGAAAAATTCCATATTGCTGATCTCAATGGCGTATACGCCGGATTGCGTCCGGTCATTCTCCTCCCCCGTATTTTCATAACGATATGCGTCCAGATCTGCAAATCCGGGATCACCGGCGTGTTCCTTCAGAAAATCATCCAGACGCAGAAATACGAGCTGGTTCACGTATACGTCCAGATTTTCTTTATCAATAATAATGATATCCAAGGCGCCGGTCGTAAACTCGCTTCGGAACTGCACGGCGCCATCTTTCGCCGACTGGTCGAGCAGCGTCGTCTCCCCTTCCACAACGGTAAAATACGAAACGATCGGCTGCTCGGTGACATTGGATTTCGCGGCGATCTGCCGGTCGATATAACCATCCTCCGAATCCGCGTATCCGGATGTAAAAGCGCCGACAAATTTAATATACAGATCTTCCTTCGAAGAATCGCGAACCTGCAGGACCGTTAGGATCACGATGACCGCAAGCAGGAGGCCGCCGCAGATCAGCAACTTATAAGAATCGAAAAAAGAAGACACTTTATGCCATTTCTTACGCACCGAATACGGGATGATATTGGTAGGATCCGTATCCGTATAATCTCCCGTGATCCCCATAATATCGTTATACGCCTTCGTAATATCATTATAATACTTCAGATCTTCGTTCGTCGTGCCGTACTCGTCGGTACGCTGCTTATACTGGCGTAAAAGCGCGCCGTATTTTTTTTCAACGAGCGCCTTCTCCGCATTCTCAGGAAGGCCGAGTATCTCATAATTACTTTTCTCATTCGCCAATCACAGGCACCCCCGTATTTTATACAAACTTGTCCTCCAAGAACCGTTCGATGAAAAAAGTATACTCCATTCACGCCGTATTTTCAAGTTTTCTCCAGAAAATCCCAAACTGCCGCGTTGAACGCCGGCGCATTCTTTGCGGCAATAAAATGGCCGCCGGAAAGGAATGTCAATTCAGCGTTCGGCAAATGCTCATAAATTTGAATCGTATGTTTTTCTTTGATCATATCCTTCGTTCCGGCAAGAACCAGCGTTCTGGCAGAAATCCCCTCAAGCGCCTCCGGCACGATATGCGGGTCGTTTACCATCAGTCCCAGCATTTCGGCGTTCTTCATCGCGCCCGCCCATCTCTTTGCAAAAAGCGAAGCAATTTTATAACCGATTAAAACAGGAATCTGCGTGGAGGCCCTGACTCCCTGCGGATTCAGGTTTGCGCCGTTCAAGATCAGCCGATCCACCCGTTCCGGATGGCGCAGCGCAAACACGATCGCAATGTTCGCCCCATCGGAGAATCCCAGGATATGCGCTTTTGAGATCGCGTGCTCCTCCAGAAAATCATATAAATCTTCTGCAAACTGCCGAATCGTAAACGGCTTTTCTCCCCGCGGCGAACAGCCGTGTCCGCGCGTATCGACTGCAATTACGCGGTATTTTCCCGAAAAAAATTCTATCTGCCGGGTAAAATAGCTGTGATCCTCTCCGTTTCCATGCAGAAAGATCAGCGGCGTTCCGCTTCCTTTTTCGACATAATGAAGTCTGATCTCCATCTGCTCGCCTCTTCCCTGCGCCTTCTACGCGCCGCTTCTGAAAATGCCGGACAATGATTCCAAAGATAGCAACGGAAACGAATCCTCCATACAGCCATATGTCGGTAATTATTATACTGTTTAAAGTGTGAAAAATCAAGGAATTACAAGGGGTTTTGCGGAATCATCGGCTTGTAGAAACGCTTTTAATAACTTTTGCCGAATAACGCAACACGAACCCGTTGGAGAGAACAAAAGCCAATTTCCTACTATTGACAAACATATTAAGGGGCAGTTATTGAACAAAGCACGGTAATAACTATTTTTTATCTTGATTTTACCTCATATCATCCAAATGAAGATGTTATAGATGCTGAAAACAATTTCAAGGCAGCTTTTCAAAAAGGGACAATTCCTGACAATGCACCTATTATTACTATCAGATCTGATAGCAACGAACAAATTAAAGATATTTTGCTTAATGGATTGCTGGAGGCTGGTAATTATACGTCAAAAAGTGAATTACGTAGGCTGTTTATGCAAGGAGCGGTATCTGTTAACAACACAAAAGTCCTTGATGTGAATGATGTTGCACTCCATTCAGGTGATAAAGAATAAATATCGCCTCGTTCACGGCTATGTAAATGTGGAATAACCTCTTCATCCTTACAAAGCAGTTCTATGAAAGAAAGCGCTTGCTTAATTTGCCTGTATATCCCCGGTGCTCGATATAGCCTGCCCTTCAGAAGAAAGCATTTTATGGCTATTTGTTAGAAAAATCCCTGTCAAAGCAACTTTCACCTGCTTTTGACAAGGATTTTATGTCGCATTTTTGATTCAGAGAGTTTTTTACAGCCTTATACCTACCAATTATAATTCAAGTTAAATCACAACCGCATTTTTAAAACAAAATAGCTTATTTTACTGGTATAGGATAATCTGATGGCAGAGGATAAGGATTGATATTCTCTGTATAAGAAGGCGATCCAGGAATGCCATAAGGCGAATCCATAATACGCTCCCGGCGGCTCTCCACGGCATTTTCCTCTGCCACCGCCGCCATCCACATCTTTACAAGAGTGGACTGTTCCAGTACTGATCTAATCGCCTGACTATCCGGCTGCTTTAGCAATTCGTCCGAAACCGTTAATCCTTCCTCAATCTCTGTTAAATCCTCTATATAATCTACAGATTTCAGGGATATAGAGTTCTCTTTGATGGGCTTCTGCTCTCTTGAAATACTCTTCTGCATATCCGCCTGGTCAATTACAATACCGTTACTCAAATTTATGCTCTCTTTATACAAGGCACTGGATGGAATGCCAATCGCAGTGAAAGAAGTATATCCCGAAGTAGAAAGGCGATAACTACCATCCGTCATATTAGAAGCGCCAATTACACATATTTCGTCTTTTTTGGGCAGACTGTCATTTTCGAATAAAATATAACTATTATACTTTTCATCGTAACCGCCTTCTTTTAGTACTGGAATTTCCTTATCTGTTACAAGGGTTCCCCGGATATTCATTAGGACACGCACTTTATACTCGGTATAGATCTCATAATTTTCTTTCGTACCAAGCTGTATTGGAACCGGATCTGAAACCACCTGGCCTACGAAAACATAATCCTGAAGAGCCGCAATATATGGAAAGCTTTCGGGATCAGAAGGGTTATAAAGCCAATCTGCGTGTTTATAGCTTATTGTTGGAGCCGACAGAGGTATTCCCAGTAAGCGCTTTGCCCGTGGTGGCAAGTTTAATATCGTCACCGTCAACAGACAGATCATTAAAATAACGATGGGAACCAGATACCATTTTTTAAAACATAATATTCGTTTCATTCTAAAATCTCCTTTCACGTTTTATTATAATAGAATATTAATAGTTAGCATAAGCTCTGTCATAAGAGATTTTGTCGCGATAACCGATATTAGGTATGCAATACGGTCCAGATATCATAACATCACCCTTGTTCGCATATGCCATATCAGCAACACTATCCCAGTGGTCAATACCGAGTGCATGCCCCAACTCGTGTGCTGCCGTTTTTCTGATAAATCCTGGATTATTAAAGAAATTAAGTGTGGATTTATTCAACTTAATTTCACGTGTACTTGGATTCGTTGAACCCAGCCAATAACTATTTACCGTACATGTGTCTGCTGCGTCTAAAACCCGTACATCTTCAATATTAATCAGACTGTCCAGTCTTATAACGCCGGATTTGTAGCTATTCCACATTGCCATTGCATCTTTAACCAAATTTTTGTAAGATCCATCAATCTGTACATCGAGGTGTTTGCCACTGTCTACTAAATTCCAAGAAAGAATTTTTGAATTTCCAGTTGTATCAACCCTCTCAAAGTACCAAAATTGATTCAAATCATCATTCTGGTCATATTGGATAATACGAGTCCCTTCTTCAGTGCTTCCATTATAGCAATCAATATTTTTCTTCCAAGATGATGGACTGGTTTTCAAACGGAACCATCCGCTTGGTTTCCATGTACCTTCTGTGGATTGGATCCAATGGTGATCAATCCAAAAGTGAGTTTCCGGTGGAGCAGGGGTACTGGTATTGTATTGCATCACTATCTCTGTCCAATTATCTGATGAATAATTTTTAACAGATAGAAAATAATTGGGATTAGCAACACTATATATTTCATAAACGTGGGAACTTGCTGTGTAAGCAGAACTTAGTCTAAACTTCCATTGCTGGTTTGTTCCCTTATGTCCGTTCCAAAGCCCTACATTAGCTCCGTTAGCCGGGGTTCCAAATAAGTCAAGATATTTTCCGCTTTTAACATTCCAAATATAATACGCGACTCCGCTTTCAGGCTAATATGTCTCAGATACGTAGTCAATCGCTTTTACAGTGTTAAAATTAAAAAAATGTTACTACTAAACACATACATAATATCATTGCCAAAGTGAACATAGTACCACGAATCAAGAATTTTTTATTTTTAATCCCTTCTTTCCTATACATTTATTTATAGTAAATTCATTATATAATAAATAACCAAAATGTCAACAATCAATAATAATATGCGAAAAATATATGAATGTAAAAAATATTTTAAATAAGGACAATTTACTGGATAATCATTGCAGAAATATTTATCTAAATACATTAACTCAAGATTATAGATCCCATTAAAGAATGAGGATGAGCAAAATTTCCTTGTTTGCCGTGGATGCATGCCTGTAGCCTGGATGCGCATTAACGGACTGCTCAGTAATGATTCTGCATGGATCACATGCTCGTTGTCAGCAATAAACATCAGCATCAGGGTGTAGGCAGCTTTGCAATTACATTTGCAGAAAGCTATATTAAAAACAAAAAGATTACCCAGGTAGGAATTCACACAACAGAAGATAATATTCCTGCACAAAATTTATATCAGAAATGTGGATATATTGAAACTGATTTTTGTGACTGCACTACCGCAGATGGGGTGGCACGGAAAGGGTATACTTACAAAAAGGACCTGTAGCTTTTGTAACGCTGTTTTGTTTGCTGCCGTAAATACACAGAAAGACATTCCGGGCTGTAAAAAAGCCTAAACTGAAAAGATGAACCGCCCTCAAAGTTAGAGCTGGCATTGGTAGAAAAGTATCTGGAGGAGCTGGAGGGAACGGATCAGTACGAACAAGGCAGGCTGGACAAGCCGTTTGCGCTGGATATTTCACAGGAGCGATTGCCGGATGCAGAAGAACTGAGGCAGCGCATCCGCCGGCACAAGCAGGCGCTTGAGGAAATGAAATCGCTGGGGGAAACACAAATCCTGTACACAGATCCGGATGCGCGTGTCATGAAAACAAAAGACGGCGGGCGCAGAGCGTGCTACAATGTGCAGACAGCAGTAGAGCCACAGAGCCACGATGTATCTAAGCTACAATATCCGGCAGGCGATCCGCCTGACAGGGGGCGTCAAAAATCTGATACGACGCTTTCAGGGGATA
>CABQCN010000074.1 GCA_902462635.1 uncultured Oscillospiraceae bacterium | reverse complement strand
GGTGGCGGGGGTTTATTCAAGCGAGACTTTTTGCCTGGGAGGATAAAATTCATAAAACAGATGCAAATAATCCTCCAGGTTTGCCAGGGTCGGATGTTCGAACGTGAAGGTCCATCCATTGCATTTTTCGATCTTTTCTTCGCCGATTTTGTAGGACTTCCGAAATTTGCAGACGCCCTCTTTTTCATTCTTGCAGTGCCCGCAATTCCCGGCGTCCCCCAGGAACGCTTTTTGAATTTCGGAAGGCGCATTTTTGATATAATCCGTGTGTTTCGTAATGTCGTTTAAAAAGAGACGCAGCGCGATTCCGTCCTCCCGTATGTAAATGCGCGCCGCGACCTGCTTCGATTTAATATTTGCTTTCGTATAAAGAATCATATAACGGCCCCAGCAAAAACCGGGACCGATTTTTCCGCCGAAGGTATAGCCGGCATTCTCCAACGCATCCGTAAAAGTACGAATAAAATTTTTATCTTCTTCTGAAAGGAATGAAAACCGTTCTTCCGCAAGCAACGTATCGATCAATCCGGAACATCTCCTTTTATAAGATTGAAACGATTATATCCAAGTATTCGGAAGAATGCAATAAAGAATTTCAAAGTCATACCGAGATACGTTTTACCATGTTCCGGTTTGGTTTGCAGGGATCCGTTTATGGCTGGGAACAGAAGTCAAATTCCGTAATGACCGCTTACCGGATCGAGAAACAAGCCGATTTCGGGCGGATGATAGGTAAAAAGAAGAAAGCAGACGATCAAGGCCGCCAGAAGCAGAATTGCGCCGGTTTCGGAAGCGGCGGAAAGATACCGGCTGCGGAGGCGATATAGATGCCGGTACGAGAAAAAATAAGCAGCGCCTGTGCCGATCACGAACAGCGCAATGTCGATCGCAAGAAAATTTTTACCCAAAATTCCCGAATAAGTGTAAAAAAGAACAACAATCAAAATCATCCCGATCAAAACAGACAATCCCTTTGCCGGGAGAAACCCTTTTAGGTTTTTCCCATAGGCGATGTATTCGAGGATACCAAAAACGAAAAACGGCCAGAAAAGGAGCTTCAGGTGCTCCCAGGTACTTTCGTTGACAGCGCCGATGAACGCAGCGGCGGTTCCTCCGAACCATCCATAAATAAAATGTACCAGTGTGCCGGCAATTACGGTAAAAATTCCGCCTGCAATCTGCCAATTGCGTATTTTATCCATAACGCGTCCTCCAAAAGATCTCTCCATCCATAGGTATGAAAACGCCGCAAAAAAGGGAACCGGACGATAAAAAGAAATCAGCGTCGCACGAGTTTTACAGAATAATACCGGCACATTTCCTGCAGCAGCATCCGATATCCCGCGCAAAACAGCGGCGTTCCGTTTACGCGTTCCCTGCTGCAGCCGCCGCGGCAAAGCGCAAAATACAAACAGTCCGTACAGCGCGGATCTTTTTGCAAGGAATCCCGGAGAAACGCCGACGCTTGCGGCGAAGCAAATAATTCCCGCAGCGAATTTGTTTGTACGGATCCCAATCGATAGGGATCCAAGCAATAAAAATCGCACGGATATACGCTTCCGTCCGCTTCGATTACATATTGAATGCTGCAATGACCTTTCAGCGCGCACATTTCCACCGGCTCTCCCTGCAGCCGCCGCGCGAGGTTCTCAAACAAACGGATGCGCAGCGGACGGCTTTGTGCCTGCCGCGCCCATTTCCGGAACAAAGCGACCAGGAAAGCGCCGTATTCTTCCGCTGCCGGCGTATTCGCGCCGGTTTCCAGCCCGAATTCCGGCAGGCAGGGCATGACATGCAAATCGTACAGGCGATGCGTTTGCATCGTATCATAGAGTTCCGCCGCATACGGAACAAGCTGCCGGGTCACCACGGTCAAAATTTGAAACGGGATTCGGTATTCCGCGAGCTGCTTGACTTTCACAAGCAACGCCTCAAAACTGCCGTGGCCGGATTCGTTTCCGGCGCGAAGCGCATCGTGGATTTCCGGAATCCCATCCAGCGAAACGCCTACCTGAAAAGAATGCTCCCGATAGAAAGCACACCACGACGCGTCGATCGTCGTACCGTTCGTCTGCATTCCGTAGCGGACGGTCGCTCCCCGTCGATTGTAGAGGGACACGAGTTTTATAAAATCACGGTAAAAAGACAAACCGGCCAGCGTCGGTTCTCCGCCCTGGAACATCACAGATACCGACTGCTCCGCAACCTCGAAAATTCTTCGCACAATCGTCTCGGCCGTCTCGGAATCCATCAGGCCGCAATCCTTCTGCGTACGCAGTCCCGAAAGATTCCGATAAAAGCAATATCCGCAGCGCAGATTACATTTTCCGGAAACAGGTTTGATGAGAACGGAAACAGGCGGCATGATTATCTTCCTACTTTATTCTCGGCACACAGCTGCTGCTTCACAACCATTGCCTTCCCATTATCGCAAAAACCATCGCCTTCACGAATTAAAATCTCCAGTAAACGAGATTTCAGTTCCCGCAGGACCGTCCGGCAGCTTTGATCCCCTATGCGGTTGACCAATTCGTACGGATCTTCCCGCAGGCAGTAAAGTTCGTCCACATCCGTGGGATTCCAGATATATTTCCAGGCATCCGTCTTGATGCAGCGCTGTATGTACAAACCGAATTGCGCGCCGTTTTCCGTCGAAACGGCTTCCCGCCGTTTTGACTTTCCGCCCTGCAGAACCGGCACGAGACTGTATCCGTCAAGCCGTTCGGCGCTCGTCGCGATTCCGCATAGTTCCATCAGGGTCGGCGCCAAATCCAAATTATGCACCGTGTATTCCCTGCTTCTCCCCTGGTATCGCCGTCCGCAGGTTTTTATGAGCAGCGGAACGTGCGTAACATCCTCGTACAGCACATAATGTTTATCGAACATCCTGTGCGCGCCGCACAGATCGCCATGATCCGCGGTAAAAACAATCAACGTATCGTCATACAGCCCCTCTTGTTTCAGCCAATCCAAAATCCGCCCGATGTGAAAATCTACTTCGGTAACCGCTGCGTAATATTTCCGAACTACCGGTTCCCAATCCGCCCAGGTACGGTCCTGATACCCCCAGTTATACAACTGCTGACGCTGAATGTAGGGTTTATTCTCAAAGCATTCCTCAAAACTTCCCCACTTTTCCGCGTGGCGGTACAGCTGATAGAACTGCCGGTGCGGGTTATAGGGAGGATGCGGACTGGTAAAACAAACGGTCAGGAAGAACGGTCTTTCCGAGGCCTGCCGCATCCGTTCCAATTCTTCCATGGCGCAGGAAGCCGTATAGCCGGTCAGCGTATGGCAAAGTTCGCCGTCTTCTATCCAGCCATCGTAAGTCCGCGGGCGATCGGCTGTCACCTGCAGATTTGTCAGCAGTTCATATTCTTGCCGGACATTTCTGCCGCGCAGATAACCGTATTCCTCAGGGCCGTATTTCGGACTCAATCCCGGAACGCCGACATGGACGCTTTGGTAGTCGGCCGCCGTAAAATCACGCAGAAAAGAATACGCCGAAAGCGGTAATCCGCCGATCGCCATCGGCAGATTATAATTCCAATACGCATGAAAACTTTCACACCGCCTTCCGGCGTAGAAGCTTTGCCGGGACGGACAGCAGGTCGGGATTGCCGTATATGCGTTTTCAAAAGAAAAAGCATCTTCCGCAAGCCGGTCCAGATTTGGCGTCAGGACCGGAACCTCGTTTATAAATCCCTGACAATCATACCGGAATTGATCGGCTACGAGCAGCAATACATTTTTTCTCTTATCCTCACCCATATTCCACCCCGAAAACTTTTCAGCCGCTATTTTACCACGTTTCTATTTCCCAGTATAGCATATTATTTCTTTTTCAATTCGGCAAGCGCGCCGTAGTGCAGAATGTTAAATTCAGCAGGGGCAATTTTCGCAAGAAGTTCCGTATGCGCCTGTTCCCATGCCGCAACTTCTTCGTCTGTCAGGGAGGCGCCGATTCCCCGGCAGGCTTTCATTCGGCCGTTCCAGCTTTCGCGGGTAAAATGGACTTCCAGCGGATATTCCTCGTGGGAAGCAAGCACAAATTTTTCTTTATAACAATCCGGTATCGATATCGGGCGAACCGTTTCTCCTGCGCCGCTCCACCCGGGATTGTATTGCAGTACGAGCTTTTCGCTTGCTCCGGCAATTTCGTCTTCAAAAGGAAGCCACGCCATATATAATACAAGAATGCGCCCATTCGGTTTCAGCATCCGAAAAAGCTTCGGCATCAACTGCGCATGATTGAAATACCAGAAACATTGACAAGCCGTGACTACGTCAAAAGAATGATCGGGAAACTCTATATTTTCTGCGGATCCTGCGGAATAGTCGATATCCATACCTTGAGAAAGCATTTTTGCCTGTACAATCTGATTCACCGAAATATCCGTACCAGTCCATTTTGCCCCATAACGGTACAGGTTTCTAGGCAGCACGCCCGTTCCCGTTCCCAGATCGAGAACCCTTTGACCGCTTATGCAGAGCTTGCGATTTATAATTTTATCGTAAAATTCTTTTGGATAAATATCGCGGTATTTTGCGTACTCTTCCGAAATCCTGCTCCAGTCAAAAGTTTTTCCGCCATCTATATTTTTGTCTGTAATGCTCATGCGTATATCACCATGAATCCCCTTTATTGCCTTTCGAATCCGAGATACCGCGTTCCCTGAAAGGTCAGCTTCCCGAAATCGTTTTCAACGAGCATAGCGTATTCGCTGGCGCTCACAGGAAGCTCCATGCGGTCGCCGCTCTGGACTTGAAACGTAACATAATAAGAAGTAGCCGTGTGCGTCATATTGTTCGTATTATGACGGCCGGATACTTGCGTACGCTTCGTTACAACGGTAGCGTCGACAGTAAGCCGGGGAGAATGGTTGTTTTTATTCCATTGTGAGATGGATTTAACGATGGCAGTAATGATAATAGCAAGCACAGCAAAGAACACCAGAAAAAAAACGATCTCAAATCCGCCGCCTATGAAAAATGAACGCATGATACGATTCCACCACATTTCCTTCGCCTAAAATCAAAATACATTTCAATTGATTATAGCGTATAATCCTATAAAATGTTACCTATTCTATTGCATCTACATAGTCCGCAACGTCTTGCAGCGTTTGGAAAGTATGCACATCTTCGTCGTGAATTGTCACTTTAAAACGTTTTTCAATCTCTATCATCAATTTGGCGATGTCAATCGCCGTTATATCATATTCAGGCGTCAGCCGCGTACCGCCGTCCATCTCTTCGGGCGGAACGCCGACGATCTCACTGAGCAGTAAAATAATACGATCCAAAGACATACGTTTATCCTCCTTACAGCAATGTACTTTTTTCGCCGGTATAGAACAAGTTCAGCCTGTGCAAAGCGCGGGTACAGGCAATATAGAGCAGCTTCTTATCGTCATCGGAATGATACTGGTCGCGGCTTACCCCGTATACGAGAACGGAATCGAACTCCAATCCTTTCGACAAGGTAATGGGGATCATAGACACTTGCGTCGTATCCAGTTGGTCACCCGCCTTGATCAAGCGGATGCTGATTTTATCTTTCAAACGCTCGTATAGAGCCGCGGCTTCTTCCCTATCCTTACAGAGAATCGCTACAGACCGATAGCCTTGCTTCAAGCTGTAGGCGGCTTCTTCCACAATTTTTAAATCCAGCAAGCCGCTGTCTGCAGCTTCGATCACCTGCGGTTCGTCGCCGCTGCGGTTAAAGCTCTCAAACGGCGCGTCGCCGTCCAAAAAACGCATACTGAATGAAAGAATTTCCCTTGTACAGCGAAAACTTTTATTCATCGTCATCAGGCAAGCTTTTGCCGGCTGCATGACTTCGCGGATGCGCTCGTATAGCGACATTGTTTCCTGCTTTTCAATGGTCTGATGGATATCGCCCAAAATCGTGTAACGCGCGGCAGGAAACAGACGTTTCAGTATCTTAAAGTGTATACAGTCATAATCCTGCGCTTCGTCCACAACGACCTGACGAATCTTCTTTTCGCGATCGGTTCTGCCAATCAATAGACGGAAGTAGGTAATGGCAAGCGCATCCTCATTTTGCAGTATGGGGCCGGACAATAAGCTCCGCGTATAAAGCAGGATTTCTTCGACAGTATCCGGCAAAACAATCCCTTCCGTAAAAGAAAGCAGCAGGCCATCGGTGAATATCAGCTTTTGATAGAATCTCACACTATCCAATTTCACAAAGCCATCTACTTGCTTGGCAAGGCGGGTGCTTTCTTCAATCGACAAGGCTCTCGCGAATTCCTCCCAATCATAAGGATGCTCCGGGTCCTCTTTTGCCTGCCGTATTAGTTTTGGCATCCGTTCTTTACGAAGTTCATGGATTTTTTCGAAAATATGATGACGAAGATGGTCCAGCTTTGCAGCGAGACTCTTCCCTTCGCCCATTTGCAAGACCTGATCTCTCAGCTCACGGGCTGTAAAAACCGTCTTGCCGTCATACTCGATGTCGGTAAAGTCAATGTGCGCAGCTGGCAGACTGTCTGCGTACCGCTGCAGAATCTCTATAAAAGCAGCAGACTGCTTAAATTCAATGGAATGCTTTTGAATTGCTTTTGCCGCGGAATCGGAAGAGGCAATCATCGTTTCCAGCTGATCGTACCGAGATTGAAAGAGCTGGTTCTCCGGCAAATTTTCCTGAATCAAATCGTCAAAAAGGATGGACTCGACTTCTTCCTCTCCAAGCTCCGGCAGAACATTGGAAATATACTGCGCAAATAAAGTGTTTGGAGATAAAATAATGATATCGGAGGATTTTAGATGGTTATAGAGACCGGCATATTTTAGATAGGCCACGCGGTGCAGCGCGATAGATGTTTTGCCGCTTCCCGCGCTTCCCTGAATCATCAGCAGATCATGGGTCCTATCCCGAATCGCGATG
>CABQCN010000073.1 GCA_902462635.1 uncultured Oscillospiraceae bacterium | reverse complement strand
TGCTCCTTTCGCCTGGTTAAGCGATCCGATTTCGCCGAGCGAAAGGAGCTGCGCCGCCAGATTTCCGATTGCGGTCGCTTCGATCGGCCCTGCGTAGACAGGACGGTTGATCGCGTTGGCCGTAAACCGGCTGAGGATTTTATTCTTGCAGCCGCCGCCCACAATATGGAGCGCCGGGATTTTATATCCGGCGATTTCCTCGAGGCCTTCGATCGCCTGTCTGTATTTCAGCGCCAGGCTTTCCATGATGCAGCGCACGATCTCGCCCTTTGTCTGCGGCACATACTGCCCCGTTTCCGCACAGTATTCCTGGATCTTCACCGGCATATTATTGGGTTCGAAAAATCTTTGGTCATCCACGTCGATGATGCACGCGAAAGGCTTCGCCGCCATAGCGCCGCCGTCGAGCTCGTCGAAGGAAACCGTCTCGCCCATCTTCTCCCAATGGCGTTTGCATTCCTGATTGATCCACAGCCCCATGATATTTTTCAGAAGCCGCACATTGTTGTTGATGCCGCCCTCGTTCGTATAATTCAACGCACGCATCTTATCGTTGATGATCGGCCGATCCAGCTCCAGTCCCAGCAGCGACCAGGTGCCGCTGCTGAGATAGGCGCTCTTTTTATCATAAAACGGTACGGATACCACCGCGCTGCCTGTGTCGTGTTCCGCCACGGCAATGACCGGGATCGCAGATGTGCCGAGTTCTTCGCAGATGCTTGCGGAAAGCGTGCCGATTTTCGTTCCTGCGGGAATCACTTCCGGCAAAATCCCGGTATCGAAGCCCGGAATTACTTTACGGATCAGATCGCGCGCCCAGCCGCCTTTGACCGGGTCATAGAGCTGGGAAGTACTGGTAATCGTATATTCGCAGAACTTTTCTCCTGTCAGATAGTAATTGAACAAGTCGGGAATAAACAACAACGTATCCGCATTTTCAAGGATCACGCTTTTATTCTCCGCCATAGCAAGCAGTTGGTACAGCGTATTGAATTTCTGGAACGCGATACCCGTGGTGTCGTAAATTTCCTTTTCAGAGGAACGCCTGCAGGCAAGCTCGATCATGCCGTCCGTACGCGTATCGCGGTAATGGACCGGATTTCCGAGCAGCTCTCCCTGTTTGGAAAGCAAACCGAAATCCACCCCCCAGGTATCGATGCCAAGGCTGGCGATTTCTTTATGACCGGCATTGTACGCCTTGAGAATCCCTTTCTTCAGTTCGAAGAACAGACGCGGGAAATCCCATGTAAACGTACCGTTCATCATTACGGGATCACTGGCGAAGCGGTGAAGTTCGGAAAGGGAAAGCTTCGAACCGTCGAATTCCCCGAGTATGGCTCTGCCGCTGCTTGCGCCGTAATCAAAAGCAAGTAATTTCATATAGAATCGTCCTTTCCTAAAGAAAGGCTATATTGTCATATAGCCTTCGCGTTCGCGAGAAGATATTTTTCCGCTTCAGCGTTCCAGAGCATGTTGTGGCGTTTGCAGATCTCGTTCAGATTTTTAAAGAGATCGTCCGTTGCGCCGAGCGTTTCAAAGTCGGCGAGCGCCGTAAGCGGCAAGTCGATATTCGTATAGATCAGCTTCTTTCCGCCGGGAATCTTCGGCAGATTCATCACGGTATTTACGACGCTGTTCAGGCCCCCGATATGCGTAATCATAGAGGCGGTATTTAAGAGTCCCTTGTTCATCATATCGATGGATTCGATCATATCCGCCGTATTTCCGCCGCTCGTGCCGACGACGTGCGTGGAAGCGTAATGTACGTTATAGAAATTGAATTCCGCTTTGAATTCGGAATTTGCGGGGCCGGCAAAGAAATTGAGGCAGCCATCCTTGCCCAGGAGCCTGTCGCCCATTTCCACCACGGGCCGGACGGGAGCAAATACCATAACATCGTCAAAGCCTTTGTGATCCGTAAGTCCCATAATATAATTTTCTGCATCCGGCGTCGTATTTGTGTTGACATAGATAAGTTTGACACCGTTCTTTGCGGCTTCCTCCACCGTATAGATCGAAGCGGCGCGCTGCAGTCTGGCTTCGTCGATATCCGTAACGACGAGAAGTCCCGGCTTGCGGTCGCAATGGATCGCATAATCGATCGCACCGATCCCCATCGGGCCGACGCCCGCCAGAATCGCCATATTGCCGCCTTCCACGATGCCCATATTGTGTACGTATGATCCGTTCTTGGTGTGGTACATCGCATGGTACGTCCCTACGATGCAGGACATCGGCTCCGCGACGCTGCCGTAGAAAAAGGCGTCGTTGTTATATTCGAGAAGGCAGTTTGTCTCCATAACTTCGTTCGGGATGATTACATAAGTCGCCGATCCGCCGATAAAACGGTACGAATAGCCCGGCGCGTCGAGCGAGCCTTTATAATTCATTGCCGGCTGGATGGAAAATTTCTGTCCGGGCTTAAATTTATGCTGCCATTTGGAGCCGACCGCGACGATTTCGCCGCAGAATTCATGGCCCACGATTACGGGATTTTTATCGATGTCGTTCGGAACCCGCTTGTGGTCGGACCCCTGCTCCATTGCTTTGTATGTAGACATACAAACGCTGTCGGAGATAATATGCGCCAGAATTTCATCCTCCTTCATCTCCGGTAAATCAAATTCCTCGAGACGCAGATCCTCCTTGCCTTACAATCTAACTGCCTTTGTTTTCATTCAATAAGCCTCCTAAAAATCATATAATAATCGATTACACCCGATTGTACCACAACCGGGTGTAAAATTAAAGTGCTTTCTTTCAGTCCAACCCGAAAAACGCCAGGATTTTGCGGATCAGGAGCGTAAACCATCCGGCTTTCTCCATATCTTCGCTCAGTACGATTCCGACGCGTCCGATTTCTTTCTCTCCCACCAGATAAACGACCTCTCCGACCGCGTCGCCTTTCTGCGCGGGCGCCTGGATCGTCGTATTGACTTCTACTTTCTTCTCGATTTTATCGAAATCATCTTTGTTCAATAACACGGAGAAATCGGCGGCGGCTTCGGTTTTAATCTTTTTTTCTTTGCCATCTTTGATGTTGATCTTACGTACGAAAGTCCCTTTTGTCTCAATCTGCCGGTATTCGAACGCCGTCAGGCCATATTCCAGAAGTTTTTTGATTTCCGCCGCACGGTAATTCTCATCCGCCGCCCCTACGATCACCGCTACGGAGCGCGTGGATTCGTTCGCCACGGTTCCCACCATCGCGTAGCCGTCCTCCGCGTTGCTTCCTACCAGGAGTCCGTCGCTCTGCTGGTAAAATTTCCCGCGCGTCAGATTGTTTGCGGATACCATTTCCGTATCCCCTTCTTTGGTGGATTCGTGTTTGAACACGCCGTATGTCAGTTTCGTATACTCCGTTACGGACGGATATTTGTTGAGCAGATCGCACGCAAGGACCGCCAGATCGTTCGCGGAAGTGTACTGGTCCTTCGCAATGCCGGTGCTGTCTGTGTACAAGGTGTTTTTCATCCCGAGTTCCGCCGCTTTGGCATTCATCATGGCCACAAAATTCTGTTCCGTACCGCCAAGCCCTTCGGCAAGCACATATGCCGCATCGTTCGCCGAAGCGATACAAACGGCTTCGATCGCTTGTTTTACCGTAATTTTCTCATGTTTATAGCCGTCGAGGAAAACCCGGGCCCTGCCGTCGGACGCCTTCTGCGCCGCTACGGAAACCTCGAATTGTGTTTCCAGCGTAATCTTGCCGGAACCGATCGCCTCAAAAGTCAGATATAGCGTCATCAGTTTCATGACGTTGCCCACGCGCACCTGCGCGTCCCCGTTTTTATTCTGCATGACAAGATTCGCATTTGCGTTTCCTAACGCATACGCTTTCGACGTGATGTTGTCCACAGTCGCATCCTTATAAATTTTAGACGCCTGCGTCGAAGAAAAATCAGCCGCCACAAAAGACAGCAAAACGAAAATATTCAATGTGGCGACAATCAGCGCCCCACTAACTATTTTCGTCCAAAAACGTCTGATCCCTATTCTTTTTTCAATCATTGCGACACCCCTCTTTTCCAAATCAAAGCATGCCTTTACTCTTCTGTATTTCCGCAAAGCCTCCTGACCGCTTCAAAATCCGCATCGAAGACCGGTTTGAGGCTTCTGTTATAGATCTGGCTTGCCGGATGGTAAAGCGGCACAAATCTCGTGGAAAATCCGTTTATACTGACCGCAATCGCTTTTCCGTGGCAAGCACCTATTTCTATTATATCACAATTTCCAATAAAACACAAAGCGCCGAGCGGCACGTTGCCGAGCGTCAGGATCAGCTTCGGTTTTAAGAAGGCAAGCTCCTCCGTAAGCCAAGGCAGTCCCATGCGGATCTCACGCAGCGAGGCGAGACGGTTGGCAAACGTTCCCGGACGGTTTCCGGGGCGCGCCAGTCTGTATTTTACTACATTAGTTATGTACAGACTTTCTCTTTTTATGCCTGTCGCGTTTAAAATTTCATCGAGGATCGCGCCTGCTTTCCCCACAAACGGTTTGCCGAGCCGGACCTCGTCTTTGCCCGGCGCCTCGCCGATCAGCGCCGTAGAAGCGCAATCCGGGCCGTCTCCATAGACGAACCGCAGCGGACCCGTGCGCGCGGCCAGCGCCGCATCGGCGCGGATCGCATTTTCCATCTCCGTTTTGTAAAACGCATTGATTTCTTCAAACGACTTCATGAAGCCTCTCTTTGACGGCCTTCAGATCCCGCCACATAAACAATTTCTTCGATTCGTCCCGCAGAAGCGCCGCAGGATGATAGGTTCCCGTAAACAACGTGCCTTTTTTATCGATCCAGGTTCCGCGTACCGCCGTAATCTTTGCATCCGGCCCGATCAGCGCCGTGGAAGCTACCGAGCCGAGACAAACGACGATTTTCGGTTTGATCAATTTAAATTGCTCCCGCAGATACGGCATGCATGCCTCTGCTTCCTCCCGCAGCGGATTGCGGTTCTGGGGCGGCCTGCATTTTACGATATTGGCGATATAATAGAGATCCGGCGTGAAGCCCAGCGCTTCGAGCGCCAAGTCCAGCAGTTTGCCGGCCTGGCCGACAAACGGAATTCCCTGTTCATCCTCCTGCGCGCCGGGACCTTCTCCTACAAACAGGATCGGCGCGTCCGGATTTCCCCTGCCGACCACAACGTTTTTGCGCGTCTGCGACAGGGGGCACCGCTGGCAGTGATTGCAATAATCGATTAGTTCATTCCACGTCATGACGTCATGCATTTTACGAGGACGGCCTTCTGTACATGGAGGCGGTTCTCCGCTTCGTCGAAAATTTCCGCCGCGTGTTCTTCAAATACCTTGGCGGTAATTTCTTCTTCCCTGTGGGCGGGAAGGCAATGCTGCACGATCGCGCCGCGTTTTGCAGCCTCCATTACCCGGTCGTTAATCTGATACCCCCGGAAGGCTTCCCGGCGCAGCGCCGATTCGGACTCCTGCCCCATGGAAGCCCATACGTCGGTATAGAGCACATCGGCGTTTTCCGCCGCTTCGAGAACATCCTCCGTACACGTAAATTCTCCGTTTTCCGCCGCCCAGCTCATAATTTCCGCATCCGGCCGGTATGCCTGCGGACAGGCGACGCTGACCTTCATGCCGAGTTTGATGCCGCCCACGATCAGGGAGTTCGCCATGTTGTTGCCGTCCCCGATATAGGTCAGTTTGTTGCCCGGGATCGCGCCCTTGTATTCGCGGATCGTCATCAGATCCGCCAATACCTGGCACGGATGGCAATAGTCCGTAAGGCCGTTGATAACCGGGATCGAACCGTATTCCGCCAGCTTCTCCACTTCCTCCTGCCGATAGGTGCGAATCATGATGCCGTCCAGATAGCGCGACAATACGCGCGCCGTATCTTCTACCGGCTCGCCCCTTCCGATTTGCAGATCGTTGGAACTCAGGAACAGCGCCGACCCGCCGAGGTCGTACATGCCGACTTCAAAAGATACGCGCGTCCTGGTGGAAGCTTTCTGGAAGATCATTCCGAGCGTCTTCCCCGCCAGACGCTTATGTTCGATTCCATGCTTTTTCTCATATTTCAGCTGATCCGCAGTATTTAAAATACTCAATATTTCCTCTTTACTCAGATCCATCAATTTCAATAAATGCTTCATTTTGCAATAACCTCCTTTAATATGCCGATCGCTTCCTGCAATTCTGCCATCGTGATCGTCAGCGGCGGCAGCAGCCGCACTTTTGTTTTGGCGCTTAATACCAGCACGCCGCGCGCCATGGCGTCCCGGATGACATCCGCCGCCGGACGCACCGTTTCGATGCCGAGCATCAGGCCGAGTCCGCTGACAGAGACCACCCCGTCCGCAGATTCCAGTTCGCTGCGGATATAAGCGCTTTTCTCCCGCACCTGTGCCAGCAGCGTTTCGTCGATTCTGCTTAAAATATTGTACGCGCCGGCGCAGCAAACAGGATTCCCGCCAAAGGTGGAACCGTGCGTGCCCGGCGTAAAGACTTCCTCCATTTTATCCCCGAGCATCGTGACGCCGATCGGCAGCCCGCCGCCGATTCCCTTTGCCGTGGTCACGATATCCGGCCGGATGCCGTACTGCATATATGCGTAAAGCGTGCCGGTTCTGCCGTTTCCCGTCTGCACCTCATCCGCAATCATCAGCAGGTCGTTCTCTTTGGCAGCCGTTTCAACGGCCCTGACAAAATCTTCCGATAATACGTGAATTCCGCCTTCTCCCTGTACGAGTTCGAACATCACCGCACAGCAGTTGTTTTCCCGGATCAGGCGGTTCAGTTCCTCGATACGGTCGGCTTCACAATAAACGAATCCTTCCGGAAAAGGTCCGAATTTCGTATGGAAGGAATCCTGTCCCGTAGCGGCAAGCGTTGCGATCGTTCTGCCGTGGAAGCTGTTTTTCAGTGTTATGATCGTATGCCTGCCGGCGCCGTATTTTTGTTCGGAATACAGGCGGG
>CABQCN010000072.1 GCA_902462635.1 uncultured Oscillospiraceae bacterium | reverse complement strand
CTATGGAAACGATTTTGATCGAAAGCGGTTTCACCGACCGGCAAAGGCCTGCGTTCTCGTTCCGGGATGTGTTCTGGGCTTGCGCTTTCGAAGAAGAATGGAGTGTAAAGCAACGCGTCAACAGCTGCTTCAACCTGTTCGGCAGAACGCTGGGCAGATCAATCACGCCGGAGTGGGGAGGCGGAATTTCGAATGCCGGCCCGCAGCACGTTCATAATTTTGAAATGCTGGTACCGGCGAAGGAATATTTCGAAAGTCATCCAGAATATTTTTCCGAAATCAACGGGAAAAGAACGGCGGAATTTCTTTACAGTCAGCTTTGTCTCACTAACGAGGATGTGCTGCAGATCGTAACGGATAAAATCCGCACCTGGATACGTGCCAATCCGGAATCACGCGTCGTTCCGATTTCTCAAAATGACAGCTACGTGATCGAATCATATTGTACCTGCCAGGAATGCAGAAAAATCAACAGGCAGGAACGTTCCAATAGCGGAACGCTGATCCGGTTCGTAAATTTGGTCGCGGAATCATTAAAGGAAGAATTTCCTGACGTCATTTTTGAAACGCTTGCATACCAGTATTCCGCGCTGCCGCCGCGTAATATCAAACCGGCGGATAATGTCGTCGTACGCTATTGCATCAGCAGCTGCGCTCCGCACGCCCTGACGGAATGCCCCGCAAACACATCTGCTGCGCAAAATATAGAAAAATGGCTGGATGCCGGATATCATTTATACGTATGGGATTATACGACGAACTTTGCGCAATATCTCTGTCCGATGCCGAATCTGGAACGACTGCAGAAAAACGCGCAATATTTTTATGAAAAAGGGATTATCGGCGTTTTTGAACAGGGAAATTATCAGGATCCCGTCAGCGGCGAATTTGGCATGCTGCGTTCTTATCTGCTGGCAAAACTTCTATGGGATCCGTATACGGACATTGAAAGGCATAAACAGGAATTTTTGACGGCTTATTATGGAGGCGGCGGCTCCGCTGTCGGAAAATACCTCGATCTGATCCATAAAATCGTGCTGGAAAATAACCGAGATTTCAATCTGGTTTCCAGCGCAGTCGATATCTTCAAGGATTTGATCACAGAGGAGACACTGGAAGAAATGGACGCGTTGTGGGAACGCGCGGTCTCTGCGGCTGCAGGGGATGAAGTCTCACTTTTACACGTACAGCGCTCTGAACTCCAGTACCAATATTATAAAATGCTGTCGAAACGCAGGGAATTTTCCGACGAAAGCGAATATGAAACGCTGACTGCGGAATTCAACAATCATTGCGGGCAGCTGGGCGTATCGTATTTCAGCGAAGGAAATCCGATCCCGTGGAATAACTGAAGCGGCAGATAAAAACCGTATCATAAAAGCCGGAGGTTGCAGCGCTTCTCCCTGCAACCTCCGGCCTTCTTGCTATTATGCTTTTCTCCGTTTATTCTTCGTATTTAATCTTGTTCATTTTCTTCCTGTGTAAAATGTAAATCACCACGCCGGCCGCGATGACCGCGACCGCCGCGATTCCCACGATCATCTGCCAGCTGACGCCGCCGGAGGAAGCGGAGGAGAGGCGTACGGACTCCCACGCTTTATTATAAAGCTCCTGCACATCAGGTTCCAGATAATAAAAAGAATCGCAATTCTTCAGAATATCGGCGGAAGGATTATAAATATTATTATTGATATATTCTTCGCCGAGTTCCTGCAGCGCTTCCGTGTGCGGCGTGGAATATTCGATATATTCCACATTGTCGAGAGCGATCTCCGTAGAACACATGAAGTCGATAAATTTCATTGCGCCTTCCGTATTTTTGCTCGTGGTAGGAATACACATGGCGTCGATCCAAAAATTGCTGCCTTCCTTCGGAATCACATATTCCAGAACCGACTCGCCGCCGTTCAATTCGGCATTTTGATTCTGCATATAGAGCGCGTCTCCTGAATACGCCACGGTAAACGCATAGGAACCCTGGATCATTTTATCCTTTAAAATATCGACGCCGTATTCCGCGACCAGCGGTTTTTGCGCAGTCAGCGCCTTTGCCGCCTCTTCGATTTCCGCTTTGTTCGTGGTGTTCAGGCTGTAGCCGAGCTTCTTCAGCGCCACCGCCATGGAATCGCGCATGGAATCGAGCATCAGGATCTGTCCTTTGTATTTTTCGTTCCAGAGGATCGACCAGCTGTCCACGACGTCGTCGACTTTCTCTTTATTATACAGGATGCCGAGCGTGCCCCACATATACGGGACGGAATATTTGTTCTGCGGATCATAGCTCGTATTTTTGTACGCTTCGCCGATATAATGGTAATTCTCCAGCTGCGACATGTCGATTTCCATCAGACGGTTTTCTTTGATCAGCCGTTCGATCATATAATCGGACGGAATCAGTACGTCGTAAGGGATATTGCTGCCGACGAGCTTTTGGTACATCGCCTCGTTCGTATCGAACGTTTCTTCAACGATTTCGTATTCCGGATACATCGTTTCGAATTTTTTTATCGTCGTATCCGCGATGTATTCGCTGCAATTGAAAAAATAAATTTTCGTTTTGGCGGCGCCGACACGGACGGGAACGCAGGACAGCACGATCACGGAAGCGACGGCAAGCGTAATAATACGGGTAAAAAGAGAAGAACATTTGCGCATTTTAAGCGACCTCCTTGGTTTGTTTTTTATTTCTGAAATTTGTGATAAGCAATAGGACGAACACCACGACAAAGATCAATGTCGAAAGCGCGTTGATGGTCAGCGGGATGGTTCGCTTCGTCATGGTATTGATGTATACGGAAAGCGTAACGAATCCCGGTCCCGATGTATAATAGCTGATGATAAAATCGTCGAAGGACATCGTAAACGCAAGCAGCGCGCCGGAGAATACGCCGGGCATGATATCGGGAAGCACGATTTTACGGAATGCGAACGCCGGCGTGGCGCCCAGGTCCAGCGCAGCCTCATAAACGCTTTTATTCATTTGCCGGATGCGCGGCAAAATCGACAGGACGACATACGGCACGTCGAAAATCACATGCGCGATCAGAAGCGTCGTAAACCCGAGGGAAATCGATATGAATACAAAGAAAAACATCAGAGATACGCCGGTTACGATTTCCGCGTTCAGCATCGGAATATTCAGCAGCTTCATGGAGACGCTTTTGTTGGCAGGCGACATTTTAGCGATTACAAACGCGATATAGGAACCGAGTACCGTAGCGATTACGGAGGCGCAGAGCGCTATTACCAGCGTGTTCTTCAAGGCCTCCATCATGGTACCGTTCCGAAACATCTCCTGATACCACCGGAAAGAAAATCCTGTAAAATTCGCACGCGTTCTGCTCTCATTAAAAGAAAAAAGGATCATCACAAGGATCGGCGCATATAAAAACAATAAAACAATCCCGAGATAAAACCGTTTCAATACTTTCACAGCAACCCTCCGTTCTCCGCGTCGTCGTTATCGAATTTACTGAAAATCGACATGCAGATAAAAACAATAATCATCAGAATAAAAGAGATTGCCGCCGCCGTATTGTTGATGCCGCCGGAACTGCTGGCATTCCCGTTGATCTGGAATTCGATCAGACTGCCGATCGTCCACACTTTGTTATTCAGAAGCTGCGGAATCACGAAGGTGGTGATACAGGGGACGAACACCATCGTAATTCCGGAAATGATGCCGGGAACGGTAAGCGGCAGAACGATCTTGCGAAACACCGTCGCCGTATTCGCGCCGAGATCGCGCGCGGCTTCCATGATCCTGGTGTCGATCTTTAAAATAGACGTATAAACAGGCAATATTAAAAACGGCAGGAAGTTATATACCATACCGATGATAATCGCGCCTTCCGTCCCGGTAATACTGCCGGAAACCAGTCCCAGGCTGCGGAAAAAACGGGTGACGACGCCGTCCTCATTAATCAGGGAAGAAAGCGCGTACGTCCGGATCAGAAAATTCATCCACATCGGCAGCAAAAACAATACCGCGACAAAATTCCTGCGCCGTTCTTCCATATTGGCCAGGATGAACGCCAGCGGATAGCCGATTACGAGGCATACCGCAGTACTGATCAGCGCATACTTCAGGGAACGTCCCATCGCATCGAGATATTGGCCGTTCGTAACGGCTTCTTTTAGGTACATCATCGTAAAACGGATGCTTCCATCCGCCCCGACTTCAAAGATGGCGTAAAAGAATACCATTAGAAGAGGGACGACCGTAAAAATGACGAGCCATAAATAGACGGGTACGCATCGTAAGGCATGGTTAATTCGTTTCGGCAATTTCACTGATCTCCTCTCTCTTTTTGATTTTGATTTTGTCCGGCGGGATGTGCAATTTGATTTTCTGTCCGACGGTTACTTTTTTATACGTATGCACGACCAGCATGATATCGCCGCATTTTACCTGGATCTCGAAGTCGTCGCCTTTATATTTGAATGTCTCGACCTCGCCCTCGAATACGTTCGGCGTGTCTTCCGGTAAACGGTCTCCCGCTTGCTCCTGCTGCGGCGCGGGTTTTCCCTTAACGCTTTGGATGGGCTTCGGCGGCAGAACCACTTCGATATCCTGCGGCAGCACATATACGTTCACCGTTTCCTCGTCTTCGAACTCCGCCGCGGCGCGGTTTCCGGAAGAAAGCGCATAATCCAGCGTCGTATTCCCGATATCCACTTTGTTTTCCGGCATGATCCATCCCGTCAGAATATTGAAAGGAATCCGCATGATCTGGATATCGAACGGGGCGATATTCATGCCGACCGCCGTACCGGGAGGCGTCATTTTGGTACTGTGGACTTTCCATTTGAACCCGTCCGCCTCTACGACCATTTCATAATGGACGCCCTTAAAGAGCGCGCTGGTGACGGTTCCCTGGAGCATGCCGTCTTCCGGGGCGACGAGCCGGATGTCCTCCGGACGGATCACGATATCTACATCTTCCTCTTTATCAAAACCCGTATCGACGCATTCGAATTTGCGCCCGGAAAATTCGCACAGGCAGTCGCGGATCATGACGCCGGACAGCAGATTGCTCTCTCCGATAAACTGCGCGACAAACGCGTTCACCGGTTCATTGTAAATATCCAAAGGCACGCCGATCTGCTGGATCACGCCATGGTTCATCACAACGATCGTGTCGGACATCGTCAGCGCCTCCTCCTGGTCATGCGTCACGTAGATAAACGTAATTCCCGTTTTCTGCTGAATGGCCTTCAATTCGACCTGCATCTCTTTCCGGAGCTTTAAGTCGAGCGCGCCGAGCGGCTCGTCTAATAAAAGAACTTCCGGCTCGTTGACGATCGCGCGCGCAATCGCGATGCGCTGCTGCTGCCCGCCGCTCAGAGAATCGGGCATCCGTTTCTGGAATCCGCTCAGTTCCACAAGTTCCAGAACGCTTCGGACTTTCTCCCGGATCTGCGCCTCCGGAAGCTTTTTGATCCGCAGGCCGAATGCGATATTTTCGTAAATGTTCATATGCGGGAACAGCGAATATTTTTGAAATACGGTATTTACTTTCCTTTTATGCGGCGGAAGATCTGTAATATCCACATTATCGAACAGTACGCGCCCGGAATCAGGCTTTTCGAATCCGCTGATGATCCGCAGCGTCGTCGTCTTGCCGCAGCCGCTCGGGCCGAGCAGCGTGATAAATTCGTTTTTCCGGATATAGAGCGTCATATCTTTTATGACTTCCGTATCGCCGTAGCTTTTTGTAATATTGAATAAATCGATGATATGCTGTGACATTTCAAATTCTCCTTCTCTGCGGGAATCAAAAGCTCGGTGGGGTGGAAACCCATAAAAATTTTGCCGGCCGCTCGTTCGTATTTTCGATAAAATGGGCTTTCTTCGATTCGAAATAAAAGCTTTCTCCTTTTTTGACCTTGTAAACCGCCTCTCCGAGATGCAGCATCAGCGCCCCTTCCAGAACGTACCCGAATTCTTCTCCTTCATGGGGATCATGCGCGGCGGAACGGCCGCCTCCCGCGAGCGTTACCAGAATCGGTTCCATTTTGTTTTTCTGCGCATTGGGGATCACCCATGTAATATTCTGCCCCAGCTCGCCGTCTTCACTCGTAAAATAGTCGTCTTTCCCGAATACGATTTTCTCATCGATGGATTCGTTGAAAAAATCGCGCAGGTTGGTGCCGAGACATTCGAGGATGTCGACGAGCGTGGCGATCGACGGCGACGTCTGTTCGCTCTCCAGCTGTGAAATAAATCCCTTGGAAAGTTCGCTGCGGTTCGCAAGCTCCTCCTGCGTCAGACCGTTCTTGACGCGCAGCTCCCGTATTTTACTGCCGATCGCAAAACCTGGCATATGAAAGACCTCCTGTTTGATACCTTGTTCGGAAAAAGACGAAAAAGGATGTTTTGCAAAGGTAAACTTTTCGTTTAGATTCACTAAACACGCGAGTGCAATTATAACAAAAATTACACTGCTGTCAATATAAAATTTATGCGAATTAAAATATTCAAAAAAAGACTTGCGAAGGACTGCCGAAATCGCTATAATAATGAACAGTCGGTAAAAACAGTAAAATTTTTATGATTACAGGAGGAACAGAAATGAAAAAAAGAAAACTATTTTCTTTATTTATTGCTATTGTGGTTGCCGTCGTATGCTTTGCGCCGGGAATCGTTTCCGCACGTTCGTTCACGATCAGCGGCGGAACGCTGAATTCCGATGGCGTGAGAGAGTTCAAATACGGCAGCGCCATATCGTTCCATGTCTCCGGTTATTCCCAGAATGACTGGATCGGCATTTATTACGCACACGATTTTGAATTTCTGGCAAGACATGCCTGCAGGGCTACCGAAACGATCAATACCTGGAAGTATGTCAACGCGGCGACGATGACGGTCGACGCGAGCTGGAAAGCGGCGTCTCCATACCAGAGCAGGTATGGGCAGGGTTCTGCGATCGATGATACGGGAAAACTCTCCGTCGGCAGTTATGTAGCGGTATA
>CABQCN010000071.1 GCA_902462635.1 uncultured Oscillospiraceae bacterium | reverse complement strand
TATCGGTGGTGCGGTCTTTTACCTTACGGTATGCGCGTCTGGAAAATTTACGAAAAATCACCGTAAACAATACAATAAAGGGAACAAAGCACAAGACCATCAAGGTCAGCTCATAATTCAGGCAAAACATCGCCGCCACGATCCCGAGCACAACAAAACAATTTTTGGCCAGGTTCACAAGAATATTGGTAAACATCATAGAAATAGCATTGGTATCATTGGTGGCCCGCGTGACCAATTTTCCTACGGGAATTTCATTCAGCTGCGAATGGGAAAGCGTTTCGATATGGGCAAACAGATCCTCCCGCATATGTGATATGATCCGCTGGCCTGTTTTTTGCAGGATGACAGACTGTACATATAAGCAGAGCATGGAGAATATCAGGATTCCGGCATAAATTCCGACCGCCTGAAACAATTGTCCGAGCCGGAAATCTTTTGTGATCAGTTCTTCAATCCAGCCGACAAGAAGAGGCGCGGCGATATCGTATGCGATCGAAAACAGCATCAGCAATCCCGCGCATAAAAATTGCTTATAATACGGTTTGCCATAGGCAATCAGCCGCTTTATGATCTCGCTGTCCTTCATATGGCGGTCAAACCCCATGGTTTCCTTTTTGTCCCGTACCGTTGCATACGCGGCGATCAAAACGGCGGAAACCGTTCCGATCATGCCGCCTGTCAGCAGAAGAGGAAAATATTCATACATATTCGCCACCTCCCGTTTCGTCTTCCAGCCGCTGCAGCGTCACGATCTTTTGGTAATCCTCACACGTCCGGCAGAGCGCATCATGCGTTCCGGCCGCCCGGATCCGGCCTTCGTCGATAAAAAGAATCTTATCCATGTGTTCCACCGTTGAAATCCGGTGCGCGATCAAGATTGTTGTCTTCCCTGCTCTGCTGTTCCGGAGATTCTCCAGTATTATTTTCTCGGTTTTCGTATCCACTGCGGATACCGAATCATCCAGAATCAGAATCGGCGCATCTTTCAGCAGCGCTCTTGCAATCGAAATGCGCTGTTTCTGACCGCCTGAAACGGTAACGCCGCGTTCTCCCAAAACGGTTTGGTAGCCGTTCCGGAATTCTGCGATGTTATCGTGCACAGCGGATAATTCGGCGGCACGTACAACATCCGGTTCCGCCGCGCCGCCAAGCGAAAAGGCGATGTTCCCGGAGATCGTATCGGAGAAAAGAAAATTATCCTGCGGCACATAAGCGCAGTTTTCTCTTACCGAACGGATAGAAACGGAATTTACGTCTTGGCCGTCGATAAAAATCGTACCGTCCGGAACGTTGTAGGTACGTAGGAGCAGGTCTACAAGCGTCGTCTTCCCCGCGCCCGTTCTGCCGACGATACCGACGTTTTCTCCTGCTTCGATGACGAAGGAGATATCGTGCAGAACGTCGTGCGCACCGCCGGGATAACGGAAATTCAAGTTTTTAAATTCGATTTTACCCTGTACATCCGCTAATTCTCCGATACCCGGGCGGTCTGCTACATTGATTTCCGCATCAAGAAGCTCGCTGACCCGGTGGAGAGACGCTTTCCCCCGAGAACGCATTTCAATCAGCATGGATACCGCCATAATCGGCCATACGATGGCGGAAAAATAACCGATATATTCTACAAGCTGTCCTGCATTGAAGGCATCGCGGTATACCAGATAACCGCCGTAACCCAAAATGACGCAAATGACCGATTCTACGAACAAGGTAACCAGAATGTTCAGAAGCATCGATATCTTCGTATACGAAACGTTAGCCTTCTCGTTCTGTTCGTTCAGTTTACGGAATGCCAGCAACTCCTTCAATTCCTTGACAAACGCTTTGATGACCGCGATTCCGGAAAAACTCTCCTGCGCAAAATCAGACAGGTCGGAAAACGCTTGCTGCCGCGCTTCCCACTTCTTCGTCATTGTTTTTCCGAGCACCGTCCCTATCGCGAGCAAAAGCGCCATGGGGATCAGCGCAAGGCCGGTCAGAAGCCGGTCCATGTTCCACATCTTGATCAGCGCAAGGAGACCGAGAAACAAGGCATCGAAAAACATGAGAACTCCGTCGCCGAAGCATTCCTGAACGGTTTCCAGATCATTTGTATACAGGCTCATCAGATTGCCGACTTTATTGACCTGATAATATTCCTGCGATAAATTTTTACTGTGGTCAAACATCCTGTTCCGCAGCTGTGTCTCCACACGGATCGCCGCTCCGTAAAAACAGATACGCCACAAAAACCGGCCGACGACCATGACAATGATGATAAAAATCATGGGCAGACAGATTTCGTGCAGCAGCAGATCCAGATCAAAGACAGCCGTCCGTCCGCCGATCTCTACCGGATTTCCGTTTACGCCGTTTATGACGATCCGGTAGAGTTCCGGCACTTTCAGCTGAAAATAATCTACCAGGATCAGCGCTGCCAGACCCAGTAACAAAACCGGTGCGTTTTTCCAATAATAGCGATTGATATATTTCCCAAATATCACAAAAAAAGACTCCTCGCGCACGGCAAATGAATACGCCGTATCCGAGTAATATACCAAATCTGCGGCGCCGCGTCAATAAAATTGCGCAGGAGAAATAACGCAAAGAATCCGGCATTCCCCACTTTATATCATTCGCTTTTCCGCACGGGCGCTGTGGAAAATGCCAAACCGAACTTTCTGTGGAGCGTGACATTCTAATATGCTTCTTACCTACGCACTATATACATGGCATGACCCTCAGTTCGTTCATAAAAACCGAGAAGCCGACAAATTCAATTCACGCATCTCTTACGAGATGCGACGTCGTAAACATCAGCGAATGGAACCAATCTTTATTATTTCTACTCACGCACCTCTTGCGAGGTGCGACCTGTAAATCCGGGATCACAATTTCACCGTTCGCATTTCTACTCACGCACCTCTTGCGAGGTGCGACATATTTCATTCAAATTTTTGTATGACAAACGGAATTTCTACTCACGCGCCTCTTGCGAGGTGCGACATTGGAAAAAATTGTTGCGGAACTACTGCGTTTCCATTTCTACTCACGCACCTCTTGCGAGGTGCGACGCATACGGCGAACCACGTCGATGGATTGCTGCGATTTCTACTCACGCACCTCTTGCGAGGTGCGACGTCGGCCATAAAATCTGTTCTTCGTTCTCCGACAATTTCTACTCACGCACCTCTTGCGAGGTGCGACGGAATCGGGTCGATTACCTATACAATGTGTGCCACATTTCTACTCACGCACCTCTTGCGAGGTGCGACCGCACAACAAGTGAGGTACTTGGGTATGATTTAAATTTCTACTCACGCACCTCTTGCGAGGTGCGACGCCATAATGCAAAAAACATTCGTCCATGTCTCTATTTCTACTCACGCACCTCTTGCGAGGTGCGAAGGTATTTTTATGATTTTTTTAGGTGCTTATGTGATTTCTACTCACGCACCTCTTGCGAGGTGCGAACGCAAAACTGTACAAAATACAGCCTATTTGTCATTATTATATTGTATACTCTGCACAATATCAAGAAAAAACATACCAATGTTACATTTATCCTGTACCCAGAATGTCACCCTGCCCTCTAAAATTTGATGCGAACCCTCCCGGGATTTTACAATCACCTGGGGTTCGCGTGACTCGAATGCTGCCATCCGGATTTGCTGCCGTTGATTCCTTTACGGAAAAAGCGCTCTCTCCATGGCATATTACGACTATTGCCGGTCTTTATCCGATAGTCACCTTTATTCTCGAAAATCCGCAACTCGTTCCCTGCACAACTTCAAGAAAAATCATAGAGTATTCATCATAAAACAGATAATAATGTTTGTGTTTGTTTCAAATTCAGCGAGGCGGCTGGAATTCCAGTTCCGGTTCATATTTTTCCGTATCATTAAAATGCCACCATTCATTATAATATCCCTGAAAGCCGCAGGATTGCATAATTTCTTCCAGAAGCCGCGCATTTGCGGCAGCCGTATCACTGACATCGCTGTAATCCCGGTCTGCTTTCGGCGTAAAATTATCGAACGGCGTCGGCATTTCGAGCTCATTGCCCGCAGCATCAACAAGTGTAAGATCCAGTGCGCAACCTCGGGTATGGTTGGAGTATCCGATATTCGGATTCGAAACAAAATTGCCGTCCGGGCAGATTTCCCACAGCTTGAACTGCGCAGACACAGGCCGGTATGCATCCCATATTTTAATGGAATAACCTTTCTCTTTAAATTGTTCCTGCGCCGCCGCAAGCTTCACAACGGTACCGTAACGCGCGTATGCTTCCGTAAAATCATAAATAACTTGTCCGGTAAAATTTTCGCGCGCCGCATATTTCAAATCGACGGCCGCTTCCGGTATGTAATCCAGAATCCGAACAAATTCCTGATGATCCGGCACCCGCTCCCGCGTCGGTACAGGCGAAGGCGTCGCGGAAGGCGTCGCTTCCGGCGTGTTCGGCGTCTGTGTTACGGAGGCAGGCGTATGGAACAAACAGCTGGCGGTAGTTTGTTCCTGTTCCGTATGTTTCCTGACCCCGCAGGAAACCGCCGTGAGCAGCACTGCGGACAGAAACGATAAAAGGGAAAGAATTTTATTTCGAAACATCATTTACAAGCACCTCAAAGTGTGTTATTATATCACCGTTGTTTTTCAACATCCCCGGGCGGGTGTAGTTCAATGGCAGAATTCCAGCTTCCCAAGCTGACTACGGGGGTTCGATTCCCCTCACCCGCTCCAATTAAAAGCAACTTACGAACTGAATAAGTTCGTGAGTTGTTTTTATTATAAAACGATAGGTGAATACCATTTTTCATATTTCTCCTCATTTCTATTTTATATGAAATCAATACATTCAGATATACCGTGGGCTAATTGGTCAAAATCAAATGAATGATTCATAGAAGGTATATGCATAAATATCATTTTCGTATCATTTGAAATGGAAAAATTAATTTTATTATTTTTAAAAAACGCTTCTATCCGTTCCTTTGGGAAATTAGTTTTCAATGCAGTATCATTTTTATTTGCCAGTAACTCAATGAGCACCTCCTTTGCAGATGGTTTTTGTCCAAAAGAAATAACGTATTTATAATTATTCTTCAACTTTTCGTTCAACTCTTTTACGCTGGTTTCAAAGCTGTTTGTCAGTTCAGCTTTATCAACACTTTTATTTGTTCTGATTTTATCTAATAACGCTTTTGAAGCGTTGGTTTTACCTTTAAAACATGTTAATAATATATTCGAATGTTCTCCTCTTGATTTCATTTCATTCTTTTCCATGCAGGCCTCCTGATAAAATATAAGGAAATTATAGCAAATTTAGTAATAAATATCTATACTGCCCCCTTGAAAAAATCATATGATTTGCTGATGATCTGCGGATCCGCTCATTCAAGAACGCATTCCATCACCACGGCGTTTTCTTCTTTGCCGTAATAATTCTTCCGGATTGCGATCTCCCGGAACCCTTCCGTCCGGTATAACGTTCTTGCCGGTAGGTTTGCTTCCCGCACTTCCAGAAAAAGAATGTGCGCGCCCTCCTCCTTCAGCTGCCGTTTTAGGTTCCGTAAAATGCATCTTCCGATTCCCGTTCCGCGCTTTTCCTTCCGTACCGCGATGCGGAGAAGTTCGGCTTCGCCGCAGACGATCTGCGCGCAGCAATATCCGGCGGCTTCTTCCTCCTGCACAGCGAAAAGGAAGCGCATCGTACTGTTTTGAAGACTGTCCGCCAGCATTTCTTCGCTCCACGGATCCCGAAACGATTCTGCTTCGATGGCAGCCGCTTGGCATAGCAGTTCCGGCGATACCGGTTTAAATTGAATCTGTGTAATTTTTATAATACTCCACCTTCAGACGCTCCGCCGTATAACTCTGCAATGTGCCGGCACGCTCGGCCGCTGCGTATTTGAGGCGCGCCAGATAAGAAACCGCTGCGGGGGTACCGTTTGACAGCTCCGCAGGGAGCGGCCTGTACATGCCGCCAAGCCGCTCCGCCAGAAGCGCGCCATTTGTTAAAATACCGTCTCCGGTAAAAAGAATCTTCCGTCCGCCGTATTCCGTTTTCAGCCTGTCGCATAGCGATTCGCAATCCAGGACGCAAGCAGGGATCCGTTCCTGTCCTCCCTGGTAAAGAGCGGCATATACGCGCGCATTCCGCGCGTCGATCATCGGGCAAATAAGCGCGTCTGCATCGGCGGGGCAGGACGCCGCAAGCGCTTCCAGCGAAGGGATACCGATCAACGGAATGCCAAGCGAATACGCAAACGTTTTTGCCGTTGTTACGCCGATCCGGAGTCCCGTATAGGAACCCGGCCCGTTCGTGACGGCAATCAGGCCGAGATCGGCAGGTACCGTATCGGCGGCGGCCAAAATAGATTCAATGGCAGGCAGCAGTTTCACGGAATGCGTTTTATGATCCCGGATCAAAATGGAAGCAAGGAGGGAATCCCCTTCCGCAACAGCCGCCATTGCCGTCTTGCAGGAGGTATCGATCGAAAGAATTTTCATGCGCCGAACCTCCTGACCTCGATATCGCGGCGCTCCGGAGAAATGTCGTCCCGCCGAAAAATTTTCACTTGCAGAATTCTGTTTTTGTATTCCGTTTCGATTTCCGGAACACGTTCGGCCCATTCAATAAAAATCACTGCCTGTTTTTCCAGATACTCTTCGAAACCGATCTCCGAAAGTTCCTCATAAGAAGAAATCCGGTATAAATCAAAATGATAAAATAAAAGGTTGCCGCTGTCGTATTCATTTACGATAGTAAACGTCGGACTCGTAATATATTCGCGGATGCCGAGCGCTTTCGCGGCGCCGCAGGTAAACCGCGTTTTTCCGGCGCCGAGATCGCCGTTTAACGTTACGATATCTCCGGGCTTCAGCAACCCGCCGATTTTCTCTCCCAATGCGCCGGTTTCCTGTTCCCCGTCCGTTTGAAATTTCAATACGAGTTCCATTCCGGAATCTCCTCGCTTCCTGTAAAATCGCCCTTATTATACTATATTGCGCCGTATTTTACAAAAGCAAAAAATTTTGGATTTTAAGCGCTTTTTAAGCGCTTATTTTATAGGAATATACCCCCCCCCACCGCATTTTC
>CABQCN010000070.1 GCA_902462635.1 uncultured Oscillospiraceae bacterium | reverse complement strand
GCGGGACGAAGCCGGCTTCCAGATACGTTTTGATGGCCGGGATCCGAAAATCGTCCGTCGTCAAATGCGCCGTCTGCATACCGCGGTTCAGCAATTCATTGACCGCGAGCCGGGCGAGCGCCGTACCGATGCCGCGCCCGCGCACCGACGGGTCCACACAAACCATGTGGACATAGCCGTGCAGCGAGACGAGATCGCAGAAAATCGAAATCGTCGCGCAAGGCACGCCATCCTTTTCGATAAAATAGATCCCATCCGGATCATAGCCGGGATGGCGTTCCATCAGATCGCGAAACAGCGTCCGGCCGCCTCTGCCATCCGTCAGGCCGTATTGTACGATATCGAGCCAAGCCTCCACATCCGCTTCGTTGTTCCGAAACCGCCGGAGGGAAAACCCCTCCGGAAGTTCGATACCGAATTTTGCGGCCGCACTGCCGCGTTTCCAGTTCATAATAAGCTGTCCCATATTCCAACTCCGTCTGTTTTTATTTTTTACCCAAAGCAACGTCCCATTCCGCGAGATACTGTAACAGGATTCCGGAATCGATACCGTTGATCACGCCGTCAGCGTTGACATCTGCGGCAGCTTCCACGATTTCAACATCCCATTCCGCAAGATATTGCAGCAGCAGACCCGAATCGATGCCGTTGACCGCGCCATCCCCGTTGAGATCTCCGTATTCGAACAATGCGGTTACGGAGACTTCGAACGACGTTGTTTTTCCGCCGTAGCCCACCGTCACCGTCTTCGTGCCGGCCGTGGTAAAATCATAATCGAAGGTCAAACCGTCGTACAGCGCTTTTTTAGAACCATCCGCATATACGGCAACTACCAGCAGGTCTTCCGGATCCAGCGTATCGCCCGTGCGATATTCCGTAACCGACGGCAGCGCTTTGAGATAAAGGCTGTCGACCGCAGGCGCCGCCGCGGAAACATTTCCGATGTTTACGGTGATCTCCGCAATTTCAAAGATCCCGTTCGACTCCGTAATGCCGCGCAGATAAAATTTATGAGACGTATTATTTGTACAGGAAGTAAAATCGATTCCTCCGCTGAACGCATTGTATGCCGGGCATTTCAACGCGATTGGTCCGCCGTTTTTATAGACATCCGCCCTGAAATCGGTTTCCACGGGCAGCCAAATGCCGTCGTCCACCTTATATTCATATTGTATCAGACCATCATTGCTGACCGCCCAGCCGGAATAGGAAAATTTCGCGGCAGAAGCATTGGCAAACGTATACGTCTTTTTATACGCCGATCCCGTCAATCCAAAATTCCGGTCCGTATGCATTTGTTCAAAATATCCCGTATACGCGCTCACTGCGGATTTCACCGTAATCCGGAAATCCGCCACCGTATAAGAAACGCCGGTCTTCGTTTTCCCCCGCACTTCCACCGTATGCGTTCCCGCAGCCGGCGTCGCGGCATCGGCAGCAAAGGTATATAGATTTCCCTTTTTCAGAACGGACATCGTATTCCAAGCTCCGCCGTCGATCCGATATTCAAAAGAATCGCAGCCGTCTTTGTGGACCGACCATCCTTCGATCGTAAAATTCCGTGAAGACGAAAGCACCGTGCCCGTGCCGGACGCCGCGCCGTCGCTTACGCGGGAGCTGACCGGGCTGCCGATACGGTTTACATAATCCGCGCTGTCCAGCGGCACCGCGTCATATTCCTTCAAGCCGACGGAATCGATTCCGAGGTTCTTGATGATCATATAACTGTTATTCGTAATTTTTGCCTGCAGATCGGCGATCGAGCCGTAATTCCCGCCGACGCCCCAGGAACGTTTACGGATAATCGGCGGCGTCTGCTCGATGGTGGTGACGGACGCAATGGCGCCATCCAAATCGTAAGCGACATCATATACGAGAATGATGTGCCCCGATTTATTCATCGCCTGTCCCGGCACAAGCTGGCTGACGCTGGTCCCCACGTTCTGATATTTTGTGCCCCGGTCTCCCAGTGTTTTGAAATCCGATGTGGTAAAACGCGTATCCGAATCCCAGCAATACGATACGTACGCGCTGCAGTCATTCGAATAGGTCGGCATGATCCGGCTGTTGTAATTTGCATTGCTGGTATACAGCAAACTATTGGGATTCGCCGCTTCCGCCGCAAACTGATCGATCGTGATCGTGGAACCGCTGTTCGCAAATGGACCGACGTATTTGCCATTATAGATCGGCTGCCCGTAGGGGATCCCGTAATACGTCACGCCCGCTTTGAAATATACTTTATCCCGCGTGCTCTCTGTTTGGAAAATCGGGAAATCCGCAAGCGCCGTCCATTTGACCTCCGCCATTTGGCGCGCTCTTGCAATGCAGTTCTGAATTCCCTGAGAAAGCGTTCTGCGCAGCAGCGTCGCCGTATTGACGTCTTCTTCCGCGGTCGTAAGCGGTTCCATCAGGCCGCTTCCGTCTCCGTCCGCATCCCGCAGCACCTCTTCTACCAGACCGCCGCCGTAAAGATCAAACGTCTTCAGCTCTCCCTTGGCAAGGAGATCCGCGAGCGAAATCATATAATCCCCATCGGTTCTGTTGAGCACGAGCGTATCGAGTTCCACATACCATGTTTCCGCTTCGCTGACACGCGAAACGCCGGCATCTTTCACGTACAGATAAACCGTATGATGCAGCGCCGCTCCGGTGGAGAAAAGATATCCGCCGTCGATGGGACAGAACAGGCTGATCTCTTTCTCATATGTAAAATCTTTGCTGCCGTTTTTATAAACCGATCCGTTCTCCAGCGTGTAAAAATCTCCTGCGGGAGATAGGATAAACAGCTTGATTTCCCGATCGGACGTATACGCCGTCGTTCTCTCCAAAGACGTTTTCCCGATCCGCACGATGGTATTCCCGACGGCTGCGTAGAACGCGTCCTCCGTGATGTTCAGTGATTTCGCACCCGATAAATCCCCGGCCAGGATCTCCGTATCGACCGTATCGTTCTCATCCACCGTCTTCCGCGTCAGGCAGCCCGCCTCGATTGCGTAAACCGTCTGATCATACACACAGATCGTATTGCTGTAAAACAATCCCGCAGTGTCCGGCGCGTTTTTGCTTTCTTTTTGTCCTTCCACGGAAGCGGCGGACACACTGCCGCCGGCGATCCCGCCCTGGAATCCGGTAAGGAATACGGCTGCTGCCATAAAAACCATCCCAATCCGTAGTAATTTGCTTTTTCCGAGCTTCCTCATGTTGTTCCTTCTCACCTTTCCTCTAAAATTATAAATCCTCATCCGTGCCATTTTCATCGGCAGGTTGATCTCTTTGTTCTTCTTCCGGCGCGGCCGGCTGTTCGTGAAATTCGGGAAAATCCGCTTCTTTTTTATTCCGGCGTTTCCTGCGGATTATCAGAATTGCCGCAACGATCAGCGCCGCAAGCAGCACCAGACCGCCGGCGATCAGAAACAAACCCATACGCGTTACTTCCATGCCGAACAGCCGGTACGTCGCCGTGCCGAGCTGCACCTTGAGCTGTGCGATATCGAACACGTCGTTCGTATCCGTGATTCCCCGCAGATAGATCGTGTGCGCGCTGTTCCCATCCAAATTGGCAAATCCGATTCCTCCGGTAAACTGATTGTAGACATCGCAGAATTCCTGATATTTTTTCAGCGATCTGTACACGTCCGGGCGGAACCCGGCTTCGAGCGAAATCCACAGACCATCGTCAATTTTATATTCGTATCCTTTGACGCCTCCGGTACTGAGCGCCCAGCCGGTGAAAGAAAGCGAACTTTTCGAAGGGGAACCGAGCGAAAATTCCGCTTTGATCGCTTCGTCCTTCACGGAAGACGGCGCCGTTCCGGCCAGATTGTCGAAGCAGGCGGTATACGCCGGCGGTTCCGCGCCGATATTTACGGTGAACGCCGCGATGTCATAGGTGCCTCCGGCACTCGTACCCCGAACCGAAACCTGATGTTCCCCGCTGCCGGAGACGTCCGCATCCGCCCGGAAACGGAGCAATTCTCCGTACGGCTCGGTTTCCATCTTCTTCCATTCCCCGCCATCAATACGGTATTCCACGTCCGAAACGTCATTTTTATGATACGTCCATCCTTCAAGCGGGAACGTTCCCGCCTTCAGAACCGCACTGCCGGAGACGGCGCCGTCCCGCGCGGAAGCGCTGACCGGTTCGCTCATACGGTTGATATAATTTTCCGAATCGAGCGGCACCGCCGCAGAGGCTTCGAACGTTACCCGATCCATATCTTTATATTTTATAATATCGTAAGGGGCGTTGTCGATTTTATCCTGGAGATCCTGCAGGCTGCCTGCGGTTCCGCCGGCCCCCCAGACGCGCAGGCGCATGATCGGCGGCGTCTGTTCCAGCGTCGTAACCTGTAAAAGATTGCCGTATCTGTCATATACGATATCATATACGAGAATGATATGGGACGAGCCTTTATTCAGCGCGTACCCCACTTCCAGATCGGAAATCTTATGTCCGACATATTGAAACGCCGCATCACGATAGCCTTTATCCCCCTTCTTCAGCGTCCCTTCCGCGATCATGGAGGTGGTGAACCGTCCGGAAAGCTGCCAGACGTAGGAAATAAACGCGCTGCAGTCGCTCGAGTAGAACGGCCCGTATTTGACGTCGCCGGTCCCTTGCGTTTGATACCATGTATTTTCCCCCAGCGTCGAATACAGTTCGCTTTCCGCGTCCGCTGCCGCAGCGGCAAATTCTTCGAGCGTCGCGTTGAATCCTACATATTTCCCTTTATGTACAGGCTGACCGTAGGGGATTCCCTGATAAACGGCGCCTTCCCGGAACACCAGTTCCTGCCCCGCGCCCGGATAGCTCAGGATATCGCCAAGCGCCGTCCAGGTAATTTCATACATCTGTCTGCCGCGTTTCACGATATTCGCAGCTCCCTGCGAAAGTTCCGCATGTTTCGCGCCGCTGAATTCCGCAAGATCCGACACATAAAGTCCGTATGCGCGTTCTTTGTCCGCTGCCTGTCCCCGTCCGATGCTTCCTGTGAATAAAATAACGGCTGCCGCCGCCAAAGCAAAGATTCTGCGCGAGATCCCGTATGATTTTCGATTACCGTATTGATTCATTTATTTCACCATGCTGCCGTAGTATTTTGTTAGTTCTTATCCTAGCATAAAAATAGATCTGTTTCAATCGTTTTCCCCCGGTATTTTTTATAGGCGTGCCTCATATAAATGGGATAACGGCATGCTTGTCACAGAAGGAGGAAATCATGTGGTTTTCAGTAAAATCCCTTTCAGAAAAAAGATAAAAATCGCCGCGTATATCGCGGTGATCCTCATTGTCTCGATTTACATCGTATCCGCTTATATCACTACGGTAACGGGAGCAAAGGAAAAATTTACCGGTGACAATCCGGGGACGCCGGTAACGGAAGCAGACGTAGAAACCCGTGTGGAAAATTTAATCGCATCCAATATCGGAGCGCGCGGAAATAACGCGGCGGCTGAGGAGGCCCCGGCGCCGGCCATTGCCGCGTCGCGGAGCATCGTGCTCGACAATTCCACAGACCGCATTTTATATTCCAAAAATTCCTATTCCAAAGCGCCGATGGCAAGTACGACCAAGATCATGACGTTCCTCATCGCCGTAGAAAATTGCGAAGATCTATATGAAACGGTTACGGTCAGCCGCGTCGCGGCCTATACGGAAGGCTCCTCGATGCATCTTGCGGAGGGGGAAACAATCAGCCTGCACGATCTGTTATACGGACTTTTATTGAATTCCGGCAACGATGCGGCAGTTGCCATCGCGGAACATATCGGCGGAACGGTCGAGGACTTCTGCAACATGATGAACGATCGCGCCGCCGGTCTCGGCGCGACCAACACGAATTTCAAATCGCCGCACGGCCTCGACCTCGAGGGCCACTACACCACGGCGTACGATCTGGCGCTCATCGCCAAAGAAGCCTATAAGCAGCCGTTATTCCGTGAAATCATATCCACCGCCACGATCACCCTGAACGGGCATTACCTGAAAAACACGAATCCCCTGCTCGGAAAATACGCCGACGTCGCGGGCGGCAAAACGGGTTACACCGGCGGCGCGGGCCGCTGCATCGTATATTTTATCGATACGGACGACATCCAGGCTATCGTCGTGCTGCTCGGCTGTCCTTCTTCTAACGATCGGGTAAGAGACGGCGTAGCGCTGCTCCGCTACATCACAGATCAATTTAAAACGTATACGCTGCTCAAAAGAGGAACGCTCATCGATCAATTCGCCGTTGAGAAGGGGCGCCGTCTCAGCGTAAACGCGATTGTCGACAGCGACGTGCGCGTTACGCTGAAAAAATCGGAATGCGCCGACATCCATACCTCCTATACGCGCGCAGGAATGACGGAGCGCTCCGCAGCGGAGGCCCCGCTCGTGCTGGCGCCGGTGGGATATACGGATGTCCTGGGAGAATTATGGGTCAAATGCGGTACGACGTGTACCTTCCGCATCGAGGTGACAGCGGAGAATTCGGTGCTGCGGAAAACGTATACGGATCATCTCGGAGATATGATCGGCACGCTGCCGTACGTCTTCGGCTGACGGCAGGTTCCAAAATTTTACGGAAAGTTCAAGGATACCGTGCTATAATTACGTGGGTGATTTTATGGCTGCTGCGAAAAACAGAATCTGGGAACTGGATGCGCTCAGGGGGGTATTTATTTTATGCGTCGTGATCGTACACACGATCTTCGATCTGCAGATCTTTGGTTTTATCGGCGAAGAGACGCCGCTCCTGTTCAACGTGATCCGGGATTACGGCGGCATCCTGTTTATTCTGATTTCCGGAATCTGCTCGGCTCGCATTCCTTCCGGCGCGGCGTCATCGTTTTTCTGTGCGGCATGGTCATTACCGGCGTTACGTATGCAATGTATTTTATCGACCATTCCAATAAAGATTTGCTGATCCACTTTGGCGTGCTGCACCTGCTCGGACTCTGCATGATCCTGTATCCCCTTTACAAGAAACTTCCTCTATGGGCGGCAGCGGTATTCGGCGTTTTGATAATTCTCCTCGGGTTCGTATTTTCGCCGCTCCGTTCCGATGTGCCCCTGTCTTTTGTCATCGGCATTATCCCGAAAGGATATGTCGCGGCGGATTATTTTCCCCTCGTTCCCAAT
>CABQCN010000069.1 GCA_902462635.1 uncultured Oscillospiraceae bacterium | reverse complement strand
TCGTTTCCGTTTCTTTTTCCCGAAATTTTGAAAAATCGCCGAAGAAGATGACTTCCACTATATTGCATTTCTTTTTCAGATCATTGAACCAAGCCTGTATATTTGGTTTCATATGATGCAGCTTTTCCATTGAAATAAACCAGTGCTCGTAGTCTACGAAAGCAATGGCTTTCGGAAAACCGTTGTTTTGCCCGATCCATCGGTTCTTTTTCCCGAACAGACCGAAAAATCTTTTTCTCATTAACATTCCTCCAAATTGATTAATGAGCATAAAAGACGATATCATAAAGAATTGCTCTCAAATAAGACCATTGAGAGCAATCAGTACAATAAAAAAAGCAAATTTTATTTCACAGCTTCCTTGAGCGCCTTTCCAGCTTTGAACGCGGGAACTCTCGTAGCGGGAATCACAACTTTTTCACCTTTTTTCGCGGGATTGATCCCGACTCTGCCGGCTCTGTCTTTCACGGAAAACGTACCGAATCCCACCAGAGACACTTTGTCGCCTTCAGATAAAGCTTTCGTAATTTCAGAGAACACGAGGTCGATCATTGCAGCGCTGTCTTTTTTTGTAATACCTGTTTTGTCAGATATTATTGTTACTAAATCGGCTTTCTTCATTTTAAAACCTCCCTGTAAAATTATTGTGGTTTTTATTATAGTACTAAGAATCCTTTAAGTCAAGCCTTTTCCTATGAATCCGTACAATTCGCGCAGATCGGCCGCATATTGCAATACCGGCACGGCGCGGGGTCCGCGTACGCGGAAGGCGCGATCGGATAAGTCCCTTCCGTAATTCGGGAAGCCGCGTTCCGGATATTTTCATACGCCTGTTGCTTCATGGTTTCAAATTCTTCTTCCGATTTCAGCATTTTGCTGTTTGCAAAAGAAAGGCCTCCGCCGGAGAGCAATCTTCCGCCGATGATCCCCGATTCCCTGCCGCCGGTCATACCATCCAGGACGCGGCGGTCGTCAAGTACGAATCCATTCATCACAAACTGCTTTTCGCGCGCCGGGGACGCCGAAGACGACACATGGCTGTTCTCCGCCGCAATATCGTCTCCGAATTTAAAATACAGCGCGCCGCCGGGAACCGCAATGCCCTCGGGATAAGAAGCGATCACCGCGTTCAGGTATGTAATCAGCTGCAGTTTGATTCCCGCTTTAACCTCCTGCTCCGAAAGAGATACGGGGGACGATTTGTAATCCACGATACGGACATATTTCTTACCCGCCTCTTCCATGATATCATACCGGTCGATCCGGCCCGTGACGCTTATTTTTTCCAAAAACGGCGTTTTTTCTTCCGGCTGCAGTACAATCGGCTTCAGAAGAGAAGTCTCCGAAAAATCGAACGGCACTTCAAAGCCGCACGCCGTAAATTTTCCGGCGTCGATTTGTTTTTTTATATTGTAAAAGGCAGCCGCAGCGTACTTTTTGATTCTGTTCAGGGCGTGTGTTTCCCGTTTTGTAAAGTCTCTCCCCGCAAAACGCATTTGCGAGGCAACTTTGTCGTACACGGCCTCTATGATCTCCTCGCATTGCGCGGGGCCGTCATCCGGAGAGAGATGATACAGATATTCCGAAGCTTCGTCAATGATCCCGTGCATTACGTTCCCAAGATCATACATCTGCAGCGCCGCTTCCTCGCGCGGTTTCAGACGAAGCCCATACGACAGCAGAAAGCTGTACGGACACTTATAATACGATTCGATGCGCGATACCGTGGTATGGAATACGCCGCGCAGATCCAGCAGTCCGGCATTCGCTTCCTGTGCGATCCGGATATCGGTCCTTGCGTCATACGCCCCGGCAGGAAGCGCTTCCGGCGGATCGCGCGTTACGGAGAGCTGCGGAAACAACGTTTTAAGTTTGCGGAGAATTACCGGAGAAGGCTTCCTTTCATTGCCGGAAATATCTTCCAGCGGCCAGGAAATTTCCAGAACATCGGACGGAAGAGACAGCGTAACGCAAATATAATAATTTTCCTTCGACGCTTTCGACGCGCTGTCGTCCGCCAGCGTAATTCTGTATTTCTGAAGCAATTCCCGTTCGCTGTCTTGCAGGATGCCGTCGTCGGTAAAATGCGCAGGGAACACGCCCTCGTTCGCCCCCAGCAGAAAAAGCGCTTTGAGTTCCGCGCTCCGGGAACGCTCGATGCTCAGAATCTGCACGCTGTCGATAGACGACGGAAGAAACCCGATCTTATATTGCGAAAAACCGGCGGACAAAAGCTTCCATAATGTTCCGGACGCATCCGCGGCGCCGCGTACCGGGAAATCTCCCAGAAACAATACAATCTGCTCGATAACTTCCATCGCAATATTCCAGACTCTCGAATACTCGTCCGAGAGTTCGGAATAATAGGAATCCCGAAAATCCGCCGCCATATGCTCCATGGCCTGGCGGATTTCCCATTTATTTAAGAACAGGCAGAGCGCGATACAACCTTCTTTGACCGTTTTACAATTGGAGAAACTTGCCGTCAGCGCGTCAATGGCGGCAAAAAACTGCGCGCAGGCATCCTCCGGTTCTTTTTTCCAGCGCCGCCTGCCGCGTAAACCTTTAAGTAAAATATAATTTTCAATGCGGTCGCCGTCCCCTCCAAAATTCAGGATGCCGGATTTGATACATTCCAGCACATCCTTTCCCTGCCAGTCGTCGGCAATGATATTCAGGATGCTTAGGATCGTCTTGATCAGCGGATTGTTGTCGAGCGTTTTCTTATCGTCGATATAAAACGGGATTCCATATTTTTTGAAAATTGCTTTCAGGATCACGTCGTATTCTTCTACATTCCGAAGCGCAACGGCAATATGGCGGTATTCCATATGCTCCGTTTCATGCAGCGCCCGGATTCTTCGGGCGCACCGTACCACTTCTTCATACGGTCCGGCGCATTCGGCAAGGACGATCCCTTCTCCGGTCTGCTGCGCAGTGCTGCGTATCTTCGGCAGCTGCTGCTCCAAAAAGAAAAGAGAAGCGTTTTGGTATTTATACCGGTTGCTCGCCGGATCGGCGCTTAAATTCGTCACGGCGCAAGGCACGCCGTTTCGTTCCGCCAGATCCCGCAGCTGCCGGAACGTGTTATCCGTACATTCGAACGCAGGTTCCCCCTGAAGATCCGTACAGAGCGTGAGCGTAACCTGACTGCACTGCCGCAGCATCAGGGAAATCAATTCCAGTTCCCTGCTGGTAAAACCGGTAAAAGAATCGATCCATACACGTCTGCCGCGAAAAAATTCCACCTGCCGGATCCGGGCAAGCATCCTTTCGAAGACATCATTCTCATCGGTATAGTTTCCCGTTTTCAAGGCTTCATATTCCCGGCAGATCAGGCAGAGGTCGCCGACTTTACGGTCAAGGCAGGAATCACCCGTTTTCAGCGCGCCGAGCATCTGCCAGGAAACGCCGTATTTGCCAAATTCATCCAGCAGAGATAAAAGACGCGCCACCTCGCCGGAACGCATGGAAAGCGCCGTAAAGTAGTTCAGCTGCCCGGAGAGTTTTTCCAATACGGAAGTCAGCAGCATCATTTTTCCGCACTCGTTGAGCGGCTGTCTGGCGGCGCCGCCGTACATACTGAGGATACGGTGAGAAAACCGTTTGAAATTCAATACTTCATGGCCGAGCAGCCCTTGTACTTTAAAATTTTCTTTGATCTGAAAATCGAGCAGGCGCCGTTCCGTCAGCATCGTGTATTGTTCGGGCACAAAAAAATACGCGCAGGCGTCCAATCTTTTATGTTTCTGGATATAAGAATTGAACTCCGTAATGCATTTTCCGCTTTTCCCGCTCCCTGTGCGGCCTGCGATGATATTCAGCATCAAATCACCATGCCCTATGCCATAATCAGCTGTTTTCTTTATAAAGCGCCGGGCTTTTATAAACCGATCTGTTTTCGAGCGACCAGATCCGCTCGCTGAACGATCCCGGCTCGACGCTCTCTTCCGCCAGTTCCATATCGTACATCCTGGCGTCGAGTATATCGAGATAATGCAGCAGTTCCGCCTCCGGGAACGCAGGCGGTTTCGGGCTGCCGTGTTCCGGGATATAATGGTGCGAAAGAATCATATGCTTCAGAAGCAATGCTTTTTCCGGGTCGATGGACAGCGCTTTTGCGGTCTCGTCGATATAATTGATCCCCTGTATGATATGCCCGAGCAGCGTTCCCTCCGTCGTGTACTCGGATACGAGTCCCGTTTCGCTCTGCTTCATTTCAAAAAGCTTGCCGATATCATGCAGGATCACGCCCGCAAACAATAAATCTTTATTTAAAAAAGTATAAATAGAAGAAAGCGTCAACGCGCAGCGCAGCATCGTGGAGGTATGGAATAAAAGTCCGGAACGTACGGCATGATGGTTCTTTTTCGCCGCAGGCGCAATCAAAAGCACTTCTTTGTTTTGTTCGAGGATGAACGAGGTAATTTTTTTAAATTCTTCATCCTGCATTTTCTCCTGAATCACCGTTTGGAGGAATTTATACATAGCCTCCCCGGAATATGGCGCGGAAGGAATATACTCTTCGATTTTGACATGATCCGCATCCAATACCTTGCCCATAAAATCGATTTTGAACTGCGGCTGTCCCTGCCAGTCCAGCACGGTGCCGCGCGCCTTTACCAGAATGCCCGCCCGGAACCGCGAAGCATTGTCTTCGTCCCAGTCCCAGAGCTTCGCGTTGACTTCTCCCGTTTTGTCGGCGAACGTAAAATTCATGTACTTATTGTTTGTCGTCGTTGTTTTCAGTTCCGACTCTTTAATATAAAAGATTCCCTGTACGGAATCCCCGGCCTTAAACTCGCTGATTTTCTTTTCTGCATATACAGGCATCGTTCCAACCTCCGTTATCGATCAATTTATTATTTCATGGGAAAGCATCGAGGCGATTCCCTCCAGCTCGGCCAATACGTCCGCCGACACCCCGAATGAGAAAAGCGCTTCCGTCTCCGCGGAAAAAAGGTGCTCCAGCGCCGCCTTGGCGCCTTCCGATAATTTCCGGTTCCACAGCAGTTCTATTTCATGCGGTTCCGGCGCAATTCCCTGATATTGTATCAGCTTTAGCAAAAATACGCATCTCGTAAAGTCCGGCGTCCTTTTCCCGGCGCTGATGAAATGCAGGCTATTGAGAAACAGACGCAGCGTTTCCACATCCGGCAGATCTTCCTGAATGACTTTGAGCAGCACGGAAGCCATTCCGCCGGCGGCACAGATTCTCTCATAATCTTCGGTAAGGCCGCGAAACGGCTCGATCAGCGACCCTCCGGTCAGCGTATACAAAGAAGAACTTCCCCTATAAAGCTCCAAACGGCCGTATGCGAAAAGCTGCGCAAGCTGTACCATACTGCTGCCCGGCTTTCTGACGCCTTTTGCCGCCGCTGTTATTCTACCATACTCTTTTGTAAAAATCACCAGCAGCTTTCCGTTTTCGCCCAGCGGCGTTTCTTTGAGCACGATGCCTTCTGCCTTGACGTGCCTGTCCCCGCTCATTGAAATCCAAGTTCTTTCAGCATTCCTGGGCTGTTTCTCCAATCGTCCTTCACTTTGACCCAAAGTTTCAGGTTCACTTGTCCGCCGAGAATACGCTCGATGTCGCGCCGCGCCGCGGATCCGATCCGTTTGAGCTTTTCCCCGTTTTTACCGATGAGGATACCCTTGTGCGTCGTTTTTTCGCAATAGATATTGGCCTCTATCGAGGTAATGCCGCCGCGCTTCGCCGGTTCTTTATATTGTATGATTTCGATTCCCGTGCCGTGCGGCACCTCTTCGTTCGTATTCAGCAAGATCTTCTCGCGGATAATTTCGGATACGATGGTACGCATCGTCGTATCGGCGGTAATATTTCCCGGGAAATATTGCGGTCCCTCTTCAAGGCAGTTTAAAATCGCGCCGCGCAGGATTTCAATGCCTTCGCGTTTCAGCGCGGATAGCGGAATGATCTCACGGAACGGATACAGCTCCGCGTAAATCTTTATTTTCTCCAGAATACACTCTTTACGGACCGCGTCCGTTTTGTTCATGGCAAGAAAAACCGGTTTTTCCTTGACATCCTTTAATTTTTCAATAATTCTGACATCATTCTGGGAAAGAGAGCGGTCGCTGCAATCACATACCATTACAATCACATCCACTTCCCCGAAGGTGGAAGAGGCCGAGGAAACCATATATTCCCCGAGCTTGTTCTTCGGCGTATGTATTCCGGGGGTATCGATAAAAATCATTTGATAATGATCTCCCGTAACAACCGCCCGCAAATTATTCCGCGTCGTCTGCGGTTTCGGAGAAGTAATCGCGATCTTTTCTCCTACGAGACTGTTGATGATCGTCGATTTCCCGACGTTCGGTTTCCCGATCACGGTGATAAAACCGGATTTAAATTTTTGCTCTTTCTGATCTGCCATCTGCCGTTTCCTTTCCGGAATCAATTCATGTTCCTTGTGTATCCGAGCGCCGTTAAAATTTCATCGGCGAAGCCGAACATCTCTTGTTCGTCGGCTTCATTCCCATGATCGTAGCCAAACAGGTGCAGCATACCGTGGCAGATCAGGAAGGCGCATTCCCGCTCTACGGAATGGCCGTATTCTTCCGCCTGACGTTTCATCGCGGGAATCGAAACCACGATATCCCCCAGCTGCAGGCACAGCGTGTTTTCTTCGACATTATACGGCAATATCTCACCTCTGCCATAAGAAAAATCATTCAGCGGAAAAGAAAGCACGTCGGTGGCGCAATCGATTTCCCGGTATTCCCGATTGATTTCCCGGATCGCGCCATCGTCCGTAAACAGGATGTTTACCTCGATCCCTCTGATTCCGGCGGCAGCGCAGGCCGACAGAATTTCTTCCGCACAACGGCCGGCACAGACGCCTTCCGCCGTATGCTGCGCAATTTCCCGGTATCTTTTTTGCTGCTCACGGTTTGCAGGCCCGCCCTTCTCAAAACGGATCGTACATTTGTATTTCAGCATCCTTATTTTTCCCCTCTTCTCTCATACGTTTCATAAGCTTTGATAATTTTTTGCACCAGTTCGCAGCGGACGACATCTTTCTCCGTCAAATCGATAAAAGAAATCTCCGGCACGCCGTTCAAGATCTTCTTTACTTTTTTCAGCCCCGAGGATTTGTCCGCTGGCAGGTCGATCTGCGTCACGTCGCCCGTCACGACGGCTTTCGATCCCTGCCCGATCCGGGTAAGGAACATTTTCAGCTGTTCCTGCGTGG
>CABQCN010000068.1 GCA_902462635.1 uncultured Oscillospiraceae bacterium | reverse complement strand
GTTTCCGGCATCGCCGATTCCTCCTCGATTATATGTTCCAGCTTTTCGTAGGATGCGGCGCCCTCGTTCTCGCGCGCGTACGCCGCCAGCGCGGCATGCTAAGCAGTTCAGCGCACGTTCCGTATCCATACCGGGTCCTTCTAACCTTGCTCATTTTATTACCAGTTTATTATAACAGAACTTTAGCAAAATACAACGATCGATGCACGCCGGCCTTTCAACATGGATTTTCACACGCCTTTATGTTATAATGAAAAAGTTGATGTATAGGACACTTTTCGAACTTTTCAGCTTGTACTTTCGTGTGTTTGCAAAGTGCGAGCCGCCTCAAATCCCAATGGAAAACGAAATTCACTTTTGGTAAATAAAGCTGAAAAACAGGATTGATAAACACGTAAGGATGGTACGCGATGCAAAATAACAGTATGACCGATATTATCTATGATTATTTTTCTTCCCGCATTCTGTTCGGCTACTATTTGCCGGGGGACCGTCTCCCCTCTATCCAATATATCTGCCGCCAGTTTCAGGTCAGCGCCTTGACTGCCCGGAGTGCGCTCGCCAGAATGCGGGATGAAGGTTATATCGAAACCGCAGAGCGTAAATGCAGTACCGTAACGTACCAGCCGGATGAACGGCAGGAACAGCAGTACCGCTACTCATTCCTGTCGCGCAAGGCGGGAATGAACGACCTGTTCCGGAACTACGAAATACTTTTTACCCCCATTGTCCGATTTTATTTGCAAAAGCAAAGCGAGGCGTCTATCAAAGAAATTCGGGCGCAGCTGAAAACCAAGAAAGGCCATCCGGCAAAGCAAATCATCACGTTCTATGCGGAAGCGATGCGGCCCCTGAATAACCCCTTAGCGCTCAATCTGCACTGGGAGCTGGTTCGTTACCTCCGAACGCCCTACCTGCAGCGGCCCGCCAATTTCGAGGATACGGACGCGCTGGCAGAGGAGCATCTCGAACGGATGCTGCGCCTCATCGAGGCGGGGCACACGGAAGAAGCGGCGGACGTCATCCAGACGTTCAGCAGAAACGTCACGCAGAAATTCTTCCAAAGCCTGCCGGCGATAGCGGAGCCGGCTCATCCGGTCGAACAGGTTCCGTTTGAATGGCAGATATATCGGGAGCATCCGCAGCTTTGTTACACACTAGCGGCAGAGCTGATGTGCAAAATCGACGCGCGGATTTACAAAAAGAACGAATACTTGCCCTCCTGCCAATCGCTCGCGCAGGAGTACGGCGTATCCCTGATCACTATGCGGCGGACGCTGGAGCTTCTCAATGATATTTGCGTTACAGAAACGAAGAACGGCCTTGGGACGCTGGTGGTTTCCGGGCAATCGCCCAATCGGCCAGACTTCTCCCAGTTGCAGATCCGCAAATGCCTTCTATTGTTTTTACAGGCGCTGCAAATCAGCGCCCTGACCTGTAAGAACGTCGCTGCGCATACCCTGTCCGCACTGGATGATGAAAGCTTTCAGGCGCTCGGCCGGGAAATCGGACGGCATTTGGAGGAGCACAGGGCTTTCCTACTGGGCGGAACGTGTCTGCAGTTTATCGGAAACAATAACCCCTCGGCTTTTATCCGGGAAGTATACCGTCAGCTCTACCAGTTGCTGCTATGGGGGCACGCCTTGCATATGTTCTTTCAAAAACCGGGTACCAATCATCTTAATGAAATATATGCCGGCAGGCTGCGGGCGGCGCTTCGCCGCCGGGATGTGGAGGATTTTTCAGATTGTTTTTCCGAACTGATGGAAACGAGTCTGCAGATATCCAAAAGCCTGCTGTTGGATCTTGGCTTCCCAGAAGATCATCTGGTATAGCAGTGACCGGCTTTTTAAAAAGGCCGGATACCGGCAGGAAGCGCCGTCATCAGGAATCCTGCAGTTCCCGAATCAATTCCTTAATCTGCGACATGATCTTAATGCGGTTGATGCCGGTATAGCCGACCCGGTTGGCAATCCGGATCAGATGTTCCCGGCAAAGTTGGACGATATCCGGTTGGGAGATTTCAAATGCCGCCATAGGAGGCGACGCGTGTACCAGAAGAGCCCGGTTCCCTTCCTTTACCATCAGTGTTCCCTTCCTGTCTGCTTCCGAATGCAGGGGTACAAAATGATAATTGCTGTAATTTTCCATAATCCATAGGATATTCCGAAGATGTAAGATATATGATTCCGGCGTATAATAGAGTGGATTCGTGTCAACGCCATAGGAAAAAATAATAGGAACCGTGCCGTCTCGGACCTCTCTGGCGCCGGCCAAATAGGCAATGTCGATGAGCGCATAGTTTTCCCGGTTTTTGGCAATCGTTTCAATTTCCCGCAGATATAGGCTCCCGAGCTTTTGCAGATTCGGTTCTTTTATTTTCTGCATACAAAAGGCCAGCAGTTCCGGCGGCGCGGATTCGGCCGACAAAGACATCACCTGTTGGATCCGCACGCCGTCGGAAAACAAAAACTGTGTGAAACACTTCATAAGATTTTCCGGCTGCGTAAAGGCCTCCAGCATCGGGCGGCAGAGGGCAAGATAGTCGCGGAACTCCGAAGCATAAGCTTGCGTCAACCGCCCATCTGCGGTCAACAGGGTGACATGGCTGGCGGTTTGACCGGCGACAGAGCTTGATGTCATGGCAATTTCACCCGGCATAACCGCCACCGTCCGCTGATGCACGTTATTCCACAATTTCGGATAGACATAGACAGCAACCTGACCCGTCATATAAAGCGGGATCCATCGCGTCAGCGAATCAAACGCCTCGTTGATGGATGTGGCAGGCGGCGTGATATGGCAGATTTTGAAGCCCCGATTCAGAAGATTCATACCCCATTCCTGCAAATTGCGGGAAAATGTATAATCCTCCATGATCCAATCGTCGCTTTCGTCAGAAAAGACAAAGAATGCCCCGGGTTTTTCCAAGGAGAGAAGATGCTGATATACAGCCCGGGCAGCAGCCCGTTTTCCCTCATTTTCATAGTAAACGGAATTTCCCGTACTGGCCCGGCTGCTCCTCTTTTCTGCGGCGGTATTGGTAGCTTCAATAGAAAAGGTTTCAAAGGTGCGCATAAACCTAGTGACTTCATCTGTTTCCCCGCAAAGCCAATAATACAAAATATCCGTCAGCTGCGCGTTATCGGCGTGGATCACCTGCCGAATTCCCAGCATCTCGGAAAGTGCCTGCCGCTGATAATCCGTCGTACACCGTCTGGTAAAATACTGCGCCATAGGTTTGGCATATTTTTGATCGCGCGGTAAACCTCTGGCTCCCGTGCGAAGACGGCTGATAAGGGAAGGATCTACTTGGATTGCCTGCGCCAGCATTCGATTCGTGGCAGAGGTTAACCCCAATAAAAAATTCAGCTTTTCATAAAACTGCATGCCGTATCACCCCACAAAGTCTAGTATATCCTTTCAAGGTCTATATTGCAATTAAATTGTCATTTTAATTGACAAAAAACGGCAATGCCAAATGAGAAAGGCACCTTGTTCTCTACATAAAATCATAGTATTATATAAATATTTAAGGGGTGATTTTCTTTTTCAGCGAATCATATAGAAAAGATTTTAAACTGCCAAAGCAACGGTATATCGTGTCATTTTGATTGACAACACAGTATGCCCTCACCGTTAAAATTTAGCACAGCTTTCGAGAGGCAGTACCGCAAAGCGATAGGAGGCTTCCCTTTCCGCAAAATCCGGAAGAAAGCCAGCCTGTTTGCTTGTTAGGAAACCGGTTTTGCATGGCAAGGCTGGTTTTTGTTTGCAGATATTACGAAAGGACGTTATTTACATGAATCAGATATCCTTGTTCAGCAAAGTATCCGCCGGAGAAAACGCAACGGTTTTATCAGGCATGCACCGCGCTCCCAGCCAAAACACTTGTACGGAACGCAGAGGGATCCCTTCAAACCGCAAACGGATAACCTGCATAACCGCCGCTTATTGAAAAGAACCGGGAGGGAAAATGATGGCAAGGCACAAGAACAGGGTGCAAACGGACGTACATAAGTGGCGGACTCTGCTGATATTGCTTTTTGTATCCCTGATCATTTTAGGCAGCGGGTACGGACTTTATCAGATAAGCATCGGGCAAGCTGTTTATTCCACTACGGTTTCATTTATGGAGCAAATCGCCGATCATGATCACTTGAATATCGTCAATCAGATGAATAGCAGATGGGCGTATTTAAATTCAATTATGACCCGTCTTCGCAGCTCCCGGTCCAGCCAGCTGAAGGATAGCATCTATGATTTGAGCGTGGCAGCCAAAGCTACTTCTTTTGATAAGCTATATCTTATCGCCGATAATGAGAAGGTATACAGCAGCACTTATCTGGAAACAGCCCTTTCAGAAATGCCCTGGGAAGACTCGTTCCGACAGGCGGATGGAAATTTTGTAACGCGATATGATGAGGACAGCAGAGAGCAATGGGGCGAATACCTGATTTATGGGACCCGACTGGAGGAACCGGTTCTTTGCGGAGAGCAGGCGCTTTCCGGTGTAGTCGGGCTGCTTCCCATCTCGGAAGTCGTCGGTCAGATGCGCATGGAGAGTTTCGACGGAATGGGCGTGGCCATTGTAATGCAGCCGTCCGGCGCCATTATTACCGCCAGCCAGCAATACAGCAGCGGCGCGGTCACACAAAACTTTTTAACATCCATAGAAGATGCCCGATTTAAAAACGGCGGTTCTTTAGATGCCTGCAAGCAGGCGATCCAAAACGGAGAAAGCTGTTTTGTCGAATATAACGTGGCCGGCGAGAGTTTTTACGCCCTATTCCAGCCCATGGAACATCATGGCGGAAATGATTGGTATGTGGTGGTGCGCGTTTCTACAAAGGTAACCGCCGATCAGGTTCGTACGCTGATCCTGCGGTCGGTACCGTTCTTCCTGCTGTTGGGGCTTTTCATTCTTGCAGCTGCCTTTTTCTTATATCGCAGTATCAACGAGGCGCGGATCGCCCGTGCTTCCGAACAAGCCAAATCAGCGTTTCTCACCAACATGAGCCACGAGATCCGCACGCCCCTCAACGGGATTACGGGGCTGCAGTATCTGATGCGCCAGAATCTGGACGACCGGATCAAACTGGAAACCTATTTGAAGAAAGCAGAGGTATCTGCTGCGTTTTTAAAAAGCGTTATCACAGATGTACTGGACATGTCAAAAATCGAAAGCGGCCAGTTGGAACTCTACCAGAACAAAATGGATCTGGCGGCAGTGATAGAAGATCTCCGCGCTCTTCTGGAAATTCAGGCGGAGGAGAAAGGCTTACGTTTTATCATAGACATCGGCAGTCTTGCACACCCCTTTGTCATAGGAGATGCGCTGCGGGTAAAACAAGTGCTCACCAATCTTCTTGGGAATGCGCTGAAATTCACGCCGGAAGGCGGCGCGGTTACTTTAACTGTCCGCCAGAGCATGGAACACGAAACGGCAAACACAACCTTTATCGTGTCCGATACCGGCTGCGGCATGAGTCCGGAATTTCTCCAGCGGATTTGGCGGCCTTTTGAGCAGGAACGCCGAACCGCCTCTCAGAACGGCACCGGATTAGGAACCACCTTAAGCAAGACGCTTGTAGAAAAGATGGGCGGCTCTATCTCGGTAGAAAGCCAGCCCGGTGAAGGCACCGTTTTCACCGTTTCCGTTCCGTTTCCCGCCGCACAGACGCCCGTGCCTCCGGCAGCTCCTGCGCAAGAGCATATGGCGTGGAATCTCGACGGCAAACGGATATTAGTAGCGGAAGACAACGATATCAACCGCATGATTGTGGTTTCTATTCTGGAGGAATACGGCTGCACATTTATAGAGGCGGATACTGGGGAAGCAGCGGTATCTGTTTTTAACTCCACTGCACCCGGTTCTATCGACCTCATTCTTATGGATCTTCAGATGCCGCTGATGGACGGCTATGAGGCGGCGCGAAAAATCCGCGCGCTGTCACGGCCCGACGCGGCATCCGTTCCGATATTTGCCGTAACCGCCAATGTCTTCCGCGAAGATGCGGAAAAAGCGCTGGCAGCCGGTATGAACGATGTGGTGACGAAGCCGTTGGATGTCGCGCTGCTGCTGGACAAAATCCGTAATTTACGGAATAGGGAGGAATTGACATGAAGATAAAAAGAAGTATGAGCGTCCTGTTTGCCGCTATCCTTTGCTTTGGCCTGATGGGCTGTCATCCGAAAGAAAAGCAGAAAGAAAAAGAATCGCTGACAATCGCGATCAAAACGACCCCGATCGGACTTGGCAGCGTCCCGGGCATAGGCGACGTGGAAATCTATGATTTGTTTATAGCGGCGTCGGAAAAATTCAAGGCGCAGTACGATCAATATAACGTAACCTTTGAGATCAGCCGGTACAACTATCCGGATGAGAAAGAACAGCTTGCGGACAAACACGGATCGGACGAGGCTGCCGATATTTTCTACGCCGGCTCGCATAACATCGCTACCTATGCTGCGAATGGCTGGTTGGTTTCTCTGGACGATATCATCGACGAAAAGCTGCGTGCCGATATTGACGAAACGATCTGGGAACAGAATTCTATCGAGGGAAAGGTGTACACGATGCCGTTCCAGCAGCTTCAAAATACTCTGTTGGTCAATAAAACCATGATGGAAGAAGCCGGACTGCATGAATATCTCCCGGAAAAGGATACCATTGCCCAATGGTCTACCGAAGAATTCAATATGATTCTCCGCAAGCTGAAAGACGCCCTGTCCGAGCAGAACAAATTTGCTATGACAATGTATGCCGCCAACAATCAGGGCGATAGCCATATCATGACGTTGCTGCGCGCGTACGGCGGATCGCTCTATGATGAAACCGGCCGCTTCGCGGTGAATACGCCTGAAGGGATCAGAGCGTTGGAATGGATCCAAAATATGGATGCACAGGGTATCACGCCCAAGGGCGCCGAGAACCTGGAGTTACTGGACTGTGTCAACCTGTTTTATAACGGACAGATTGCCATCTGTATAGGAAATCTCACGAATCTTTGGGATGCCTGGAACAAAGGATTGGACGTTTTTGCCGCAAACTTTCCCAGCCTCGATGGAGCCGGATATTGTACCAGCAGTACCAATGGATTTTGCGTATTCGATAACGGAGATCCGGACAAGATTCAGGTATGCAAGGACTTTATCCGTTTTATCTATATGGATGAGGAATTGATGCAGTATACGCTGGGAACGCTGCCGGTCAGCCATTCTGTCACGGAGAAGCATCGCAATGAGATCCGGATGCTGAAGGCA
>CABQCN010000067.1 GCA_902462635.1 uncultured Oscillospiraceae bacterium | reverse complement strand
AGCCGGCTGCCGGTCGCCGCGGCCGCCGCGTCCAGCGCGCTGAGTTCCGCATGTCCGGTGACGCGGTCTGCGGACTCGCGCGTATTCCAGCCGGATGCAAGGATGACGGGAGATTCCGTTCCGCCTTTGCTTCCGGATACGATCACGCAGCCGACGGGAATATCCTGAGGAGACGATTCCAGAGAACGGCGGGCACATTCCAAGGCCTTGTCCATAAAGAACCACACATCTGACACAGTTTGTTTACACACCTCGATTATAATAGAAAATAACATTCTTGCGGAGAGCCGAAATAAAATTTGCTCTTGCCCGTTTGTTGTATTATAATCAGACAGTGTGACATTACGCAAGATATATTTTAAAGAAACGACGGGTGTTTTCATGATAGAAATGGAACCAAAACAGCAGGGGGAGCGGTATACGTTCGAGGAGCTTTATCACATTATAGAGCTTTTGCGGTCGCCGGAAGGGTGCCCTTGGGACCGGGCGCAGACGCACCGCTCTTTGATAAAGCCGATGATCGAGGAAGCATACGAGGCGGTTGACGCGATCCAAAAGGAAAGTTCCGAAAAGCTCTGCGAAGAGCTGGGAGACGTGCTTCTGCAAGTCATATTTCATACGATTCTGGCAAGAGAAGAAGGCCGTTTTACCCTGGAAGACGTGACGGACCGGTGCGCGCGGAAAATGTTGTTCCGGCATTCGCATGTGTTTGGCAGCGAAGCGGCGGATACCGCCGGAGAGGCGCTTGCAAATTGGGAAAGCCGGAAGCTGGAAGAAAAAGGTTTTTCTTCCCTGCGGCAGGACCTGGAAGATATTCCGGCCGTCTTACCCGCGCTGATGCGGGCGCAGAAGGCGGCGAAGAAGATCCGCAAAGCGGAACCGCAGGAAGAAAATACGGAGGATCCGCTCCCGGAACAGGAGATCGGCAGGATGTTGTATCAGATCTGCAGGCAGGCCGAGCGCTCCGGCGTGGAAGCGGAGCTTGCGCTGAATCATTATCTCGAAGGAGTCATTAAAAATGAGAATCGATAAGTTTTTAAAAGTTTCCCGCATTATGAAACGGCGCACGGTAGCGAACGAAGCCTGCGACGGCGGACGCGTTTCGATCAACGGCAGGCCGGCGAAGGCCGGCACAGAGGTGAAGCCGGGCGATGTGGTGGAAGTCTCTTTTGCAGGAAGCAAGACGAAGTTTGAAATCCTGCAGGTGGCGGAAACGGTCCGAAAGGACGATGCGAAGGATCTATATAGAATTATTACGGATTGAATACGGAGGAACCTATGAAAAAGTGTACGAAAGTAATCGCGCTTGTATTATCCTGCGCGATGGCGGCCGGCGTGCTGGCGGGCTGCAAGAAAGACAAAAACAAAGCTAGCGTCGGCACGGTGAACGGCGCTGCGATTCCGGATGGATTATTTATCAATAATTTTACGCTGAAAGTTTCTGAAGCGCAGCAAACGGGAAATACGGAAATCGATTTTTCATTGAACGGAGAATCGCTTTATAATAACCTCAAGGAAACGAAAAAAGATGAAACGCCCTACTATGATGTTTTTATAGAAGAAGCGCTTGAGGCCTGCAGAGAATTCATGATCCAATATCAAATATATTCGGGGAAAGACGGATGGCCTTCGGAATCGGAAATAGAAAAGCAGAAAAGCTCCGCGGAATCTTACGTAGCGCAGATGTTTTCGTATTACGGCTCTTCTTTCGGCGCCGCTACGGTGCAGAAATTCGTGCAGACGGCGTACGGAATGACGTATGACGACCTGATCGAATATTTCACCATGTCGAGCAGCCTGGAAAATTATAAAACGGCGCTGCAGGATCAAATTACGCCTTCCGACGACGAACTTGCGGAATATTTTGAACAGCATAAAAAGGACTACAAGTCGGTAGAGGTTCGCCATTCTTTGATCAACACCGAGAAAATGGATAAAGAGGAGAAAGCGGAAGCTTATAAAAAGGCGCAGGCGCTTGTGGAAAAATATAAGAACGGAGAAATTACATTCAATGAAATCCTGAAAGAATCGGACGATGTGAGCAGCGAGGGAAAGCCGAATAACGATGGCTATTATACGGTCAAAAGCGACTCGAGTTTTGTGACATCTTTTAAAGAGTGGGCGCTGGCGCGTACCGAGGCATCGGATGAGATCGAAATCGTAGAATCGGAATACGGATACCATATCATGCAGTGCACAAAAGTGGAGACTCCCGGACTGGAGAACGAAGATGTCAAGAAGAAAGCGGAATCTGCTTACAAAACAGAGCTGGTTGACAATCAGGTCGAGGAGGAAACTGCGCCGTATCTTGAGAATAAAGAGTATGAGATCAAAAAGCGCAATGCGGAGTACATCGATAAATTGGCAAAGCGTACTTTTACCGGAGACTTTTCCGATGTAGAATCGGCGAGTCCGGCGCCATCTGCGTCTGCGGAGCCGACTGCAAAGCCGGAATACCACGATGCGGAGGCGGATACGACGGTCGTTGCAAAATATAAGGGTCAGGATGTTTTGAAAGTATATTATACGCAGTTTTTCTCTCAGGCGATGAATGAAATTTTTACGGGATATGATTTCTCTGCCGCGGGCGACTCCGAAGAAAAATTTTACGAACTCTTGAACGAAGCGGCAACGAAGGAATATAAAGACGGAAAAACGTATCTGGAATACGCGAAAGAATACGGCTTGGAATTGCTGCGGAATTTCCTTGCGACGAAGGATATGGCTGCGGAGGCCGGCAAGACCGTTTCCGAAGAAGACCGGACGAAAAGTTTGGAAGAGCTGGATACGCAGATCGATTCGATGCTGCAGTATTACGGAACGGCTTACGGCGTGTCGACGCGCGACGAACTCATGCTCAAGCTGGTTTACGCGAATGTAAATGATTATAAAGCGGTTTATATCGATCAGATGCTCACTTCGGATTATGCAAATGAAGTGATCGAAGCAATGAAGCCGGAAGAAAGCGAACTGAAAGCGTTTTACGAGAAAACGCCCGATGATTACAGGATCGTAACGATCCGGCACATTTCACGGAGCCTTTTGAATGACGATGGAGAGGCTCTGTCCGAAGAAGAACAGGCGGAAGTTCTGAAACTGATGGAAACCTTGAAAACGAAACTGGAAAACGGAGATTCCGCGGAGGCTCTCGTAGCGGGATATTCCGAAGCGTCGGACGCTTCCGCGGCAAAAGGACTGCTGGATCTGAAGAAAACGTCTGCTTCGCCTTCGAAAGAAGTCGTCGATTGGGCATTTTCTCAGAATACAATCGGGACGGTTTCGATCATCAAGACGGATTCTTCTTATGAACTTGTAATTCTTGAGGGACTGACGGATTATACGTCTACTTCCGGTACGGTTGCAAGCAGTACGAATACAAAACCGGAAACGATCGTATCGGCGGTTACGAGCGCCTACAAAAATCAAACGTTTGAAGAAAGCGTTCTGAAGTATGTCGCGGATCACAACCTTGAACTGACGGACGTACAGAACGAGATCATAGAACAGGTTGCGAAAGAGTATCTGACCTATGAGGCAAGCGGGAAGGATAAATAACGAAAATCAGATCGGGAGGATTCGGAAGTATGGTTCAGCTTACGCCGCCTATGGGGTGGAATTCATGGAATACGTTCGGCGCACAGATCAATGATGCGCTGATCCGGGAAATTGCGGACGAGATGGTCTCGTCCGGACTCCGGGATGCAGGGTATGAATATGTCGTAATCGACGATGCCTGGGCGGAATGGGAACGGGGCGCCGACGGACGGCTGCAGGCGAATCGTGAAAAATTTCCGGAAGGAATGAAAGCTTTGGCGGATGATATCCATTCCAAGGGGCTGAAATTCGGAATGTATTCGTCGTCCGGACACAGGACGTGCCTCGGGAACGCGGCCAGTTATGATTACGAATTTGAAGACGCGGAAACATTCGCTTCGTGGGGCGTGGATTTTCTGAAATACGATTTCTGCCACAGGCCGGAAACGCCGAGCGCCGCGTATACGTACCGGAAAATGGGCGCCGCGCTTGCTAATTCCGGCAGGGATATTTTGTTCAGCGCCTGCAGCTGGGGAATGGAAGAAACGCATCAATGGATCAAAACGACGGGTGCTTCCATGTGGCGTTCCACAGGGGATATCAACGATTCCTGGGAAAGTATCAAAAATGTCGCGCTGGCGCAGGCAGAACTGCAGCCGTATCACGGGATCGGGTGCTTCAACGATATGGATATGCTCGTCGTCGGGATGAACGGAAGCGGCAACGTCGGCGTAAACGGCTGTACATTTGAAGAATATAAAACGCATTTTTCCCTTTGGGCATTTCTGAATTCTCCGCTGATGATCGGCTGCGACATCCGGAATCTGTCGGAGGAAGCAAAAACGATTCTGACGAATCGGGAAATTATTGCCATCAATCAGGACCCCGCCGGCCGCCAGCCGTATATTGTGGGCGGCGTACATACGATGTTCGGAACGAAAACGTATTGCTGGGTCAAATTATTGAACAACGGCGATTTCGCGGTGGGAATGTTCAATCTGGAAGATACGGCGTCTCATTTGTCGTTCTCGGCAGTCGATATCGGTCTTTCCCGCGTTTCCGGGAAAAAGCTCCGGCTGACCGATTTGTGGACGGGGGAACCCGTAAATATGCTCGGCGGCATCGAAGTCAGCGAAGTGCTGCAGCCGCATTGCTGCAAAGTGATGCGCGGCCGCGTCGTCGCCTAGAACGGGGATTCCGTCGTTTATGGCACAATGTATCCGTTGCTTCAAAAATTTATCGGCAGATGAAATTGCGATCTACAGGCGCCTTATCCACCGGGGCGCCCAAACCTTTTTATGCAGGGAATGCCTGGCGGACAAGCTCGGATGCGGCGTAGAGAAAATAGACGAAAAGATCGCGCATTTTAAAGAAATCGGATGTACGCTGTTCCTTAAAAATTAAGTTTTATTTTTGCATCCCGGTTTTCTGAATTCATTGAATCAGAGTGGCAAAGCAGATCCGGTACGTGAAGAATTCTTGATTTTATTAAAATATCAAATTCGTTCTCAAAACACTGTAAATTCATAGACTGCATTTGAAAAATTAATCCGCTTTTATTGACAATTCGTCCCGTATATGGGATAATCGAACAGTGCGCGCAGGCGCTTTTTCCATGTGTGGAAATGTATGGAAAAGGATACCGGCGCGGCGATTAAAACCGAAAGAAAAGAGGATGCATATGAGCAATAAGGTAACTATCATAGGTGCCGGAAGCGTTGGTTCGACAATTGCCTATACGATGACCGTGAAAGGAATTGCTTCTGAAATCGTACTCATTGACATTAATGAAGAGAAAGCGCTCGGCGAAGCGATGGATATCAAGCAGGGTACCCCGTTCTGCTGTCCGGTAACCGTTTATTCCGGGACTTATAAAGACGCGGAAGGGTCGGATATCGTGATCATATCTTCAGGACTTCCGAGAAAAGCCGGTCAGTCGCGGCTCGACCTTGCACAGACGAATGTGAATATCATGAAGCAAATCGCACCGGACATTGCCAAATACGCACCGGAGGCGCTTTATATCATCGTCAGCAATCCTGTCGATATCATGACATATGCATTTATGAAATATTCCGGACTGCCGCAGAATAAAGTGATCGGCTCCGGAACGATTCTGGATACGGCCCGCCTGCGGTATTATCTTTCCGATTATTTCGGAGTCAGCCAGAAAAATATCCACGCTTACGTAATGGGCGAGCACGGGGATTCCTCCTTTATCCCTTGGTCTCTGGCCAAAGTAGCGGCGGTTGGGATCGAGGATTACTGCAAAGGCGTAAAATACAGCGGTAAAAACACCATGGATCCTCCCAATTATAACGAAGTCATCGATTATGTCAGAACTTCGGGCGGTAAAATCATCAAATATAAACAGGCAACGTATTATGCCGTCTCCGTATCGGTCAGCAGCGTCTGCGAATCTTTATTCTCCGGCAAAGACACGATCATGACGCTTTCTTCGATGATGCATGGGGAATACGGTCTCAGCGACGTCTGCCTGAGTCATCTGTTTGTGGTAGGGATCGATGGCGTCAAAGGCTGCGTCACGCCTACGCTCACGGATGAAGAAGTCGCACTGATGCATAAGAGCGGAAAAGTATTGAAGGATATGATTGCAAGTCTCGAATTTTAATCCGGACGTGCAGCTTTAAAGGAGGAAAACGAAAATGGAATATCGTATTGAACGCGATTCAATGGGAGAGATGCAGGTTCCTGCCGACCGGTATTGGGCGGCGCAAACGCAGCGGAGCTACCAGAATTTCAAAATCGGCGGCGAAATCATGCCCCGTGAAATCACGCATGCTTTCGGAATCCTGAAGAAAGCCGCGGCGATCGCGAATTTCAATCTTGGAAAATTAGAAGAAGAAAAGAAAAACATTATTATACAATCCTGCGACGAAGTCATCGCCGGCAAATTGAACGACCATTTCCCGCTCGTCGTCTGGCAGACGGGAAGCGGGACGCAGTCCAACATGAACGCGAACGAAGTCATTGCCAACAGAGGCAATGAAATCTGCGGCGAAAAGCTGCTGCATCCCAACGATCATATCAATATGTCACAAAGTTCCAACGATACGTTCCCGACCGCGATGCATATCGCGGCCGTGCTCGGAATCGAGGACCAGCTGTTTCCGGCGATGGATGCGTTTCTCGAAACGCTCAGGCGCCTGGAAAAAGAAAACGACGATATCGTCAAAAGCGGGCGCACCCATCTTCAGGATGCGACGCCGATAAAATTTTCCCAGGAAATCAGCGGCTGGCGGAATATGATCGAGAAAACAAAAGGAATGCTGGAAGCGGCGCTTCCCGGACTCAAGGAGCTGGCTTTGGGCGGAACGGCGGTCGGAACGGGTCTTAACGCACCGAAGCAATTCGGTCCGGAAGTCGCGAAGGTTGTCAGCCAGCTGACCGGAAAGAACTTTGTTTCCGCAGAAAATAAATTCCATGCGCTGACGTCGAAGGACGAACTCGTTTTCGCACATGGCGCATTGAAGGCGCTTGCGGCGGATCTGATGAAAATCGCAAACGACGTCCGCTGGCTGGCCAGCGGACCGCGCTGCGGCCTCGGCGAAATCCATATTCCGGAAAACGAACCGGGAAGTTCGATCATGCCGGGAAAAGTCAATCCCACCCAATGCGAATCCATGACGATGGTCGCGGTTCAGGTAATCGCCAATGACGTGGCGGTAGGCATGGCGGCCTCGCAGGGGAATTTCGAACTGAATGTGTTCATGCCG
>CABQCN010000066.1 GCA_902462635.1 uncultured Oscillospiraceae bacterium | reverse complement strand
GGCGGGCGTCTCTTCCAGCGCGTTATAAGTAAGCTTGATCACCGCAACGCGGTAAACGTATAAAAACAAGCCGATCAGCCACATGCTCAGCAGGTACCACACAGAACCCGTGACGCTCAGTCCCGTACCGTCCTCGGGAAGCGACGGCATTATAACAAATTCCTGTATAAGATATACAGGAAGTACGATCATTAAGGAAAGGATCAGCAGTTTTTTGAAATTTTCTTTAAAAATGCGGAGCGTATGGTTCATTTGCGGCGATGTTTCCTTTTCACATTCTTTTTTCTGCTGGAATAGCTGTAATTTGCATTCTGGTCCCCATGCTTTTTCTCCCACGCCTTCGTGGCATATTTTACGAAAATCCACGAAAGCAGCAAACCAAGCAGCGCCATAAGCGCACATAGGATATGGAAGGACAAAATAGACAGATCGAAAAATACCGCAGCGCCATTTTGTGTAATATTGATGCGGTAAAGCTCAAACGTTTTTTCTAAAAAATTCATATCCGGTTCCGGTAACCGCTGCGCGTACAGGATCGCGCAATCCAAAAAGACCGCAAGAACGGTTGCGATGACGCAGGATAAAGCGATCAGCAGCATATGGAACCTTCGCTGGTCTTTTCTTTCCACAAAATACTGGTAAAACGCGTACGCAGACATTCCTACGAACAAATATACGATTCCGGCAATATTTCCAACGAAATAGTCCGCCAGCATACAGACCGCCGCGCCTGCGAGAGCTCCCAGCAAAGAAAATAGAAAAGCCCTTAAATTTTTTGTTTCCGCGACATCCTTCTGCCTGTTTTTCTCATTTAACGCTGTAGGGTCTAACAAGTTCGATTCTCCTTTTTACGATTCGGAAGCTTTCTCCAGTTCCAGAAATATTTCGTCTATTTTTGATTCCAGTGCCGCCTCCGGCATGTCCGTAGCAAGCATAATTTCGCTGAATATTGCGTTTTTGGAATTTGTCAGAAGCTTCTTCTCTCCTGTGGAAAGGCTTCTTTTCTTTTCGCGCAGACGGAGATATTTATATACGTCGGCGGAATCCATGATATCCCCGGTACGCAGCTTATCCATATTCTCGCGATGTTTTTTATTCCAGTTCAGCGTATTGATTTCACAGGGCACGGAAAGGCGCGCAAAGACCGCTTCGGCTTTTTCCGGTTCCATAACCGGGCGCAATCCGATATTGTCCGCAGAATCCACCGGGATATTCAATTCCAATTTACTGTGCGCGAGGGTCAATAGATAATACAGGTGCGTTTCCCCGAAACATTCTTTTTCCTCGATCGACGTGATAATTCCGGCTCCGTGAAACGGATGCACGACCTTATCCCCTACTTTATATCTCATAATAAGACCTCTTATTCAAAGCAATTAGTAAAATAAGTTCTGTACTTAAAATCATTTCTATTATATACTAATACATTGTAAAAAACAAGCGGAAAGAGGCGTGGACATGGACGGAAACAGTATAAATATGTCTTATTTAAAAGAACTTTTTGTAAAGGATTATGGAGAATCGCATCATGAAATACGAATTTTCACCGCTCCCGGAAGAGTAAACCTGATCGGCGAACACATCGACTATTGCGGCGGTTCGGTATTTCCTGCCGCGCTGACATTGTCCTGCGCCGCGGCGGTCCGGCTGAATGACAGCGATTTTATCCATCTGCGTGCGGACGATCTCGCAGACGTTTACACGATTGACCTCAAAAATACGCAGGCGGGAAAATCTTTGAAGTGGGGAAATTATCAGGCTGGCGTGATTCACGGCTTACTGGAGGATGGCTATCGTGTCCGGGGAATGGATTTTTTGTTTACGGGCAACATTCCGTTCGGTTCCGGACTTTCCTCTTCCGCCGCGATCGAACTGACTACGGCGGTCGCCGCCGCATCGCTCGCGGAGAATGCCGCGGAGAAGGGTATTGACCTGATACGGATGGCATTGATCGGACAAAAAGCCGAGCATACGTTTTGCGGCGTAAACTGCGGCATCATGGATCAATTTGCTTCCGCAATGGGAAAAAAAGATCATGCGATTTTACTGGACTGCGCGTCGTTACAATATCAATATGTCCCCCTGAATCTCGGAGATTACACGCTCATACTGGCAAATACGCGCCAAAAGCATGCGCTCGGCGCCTCCGCATACAACCGGCGCCGGGAAGAGGTTGCCGAGGGCCTGCGCAGAATCAATCAGGTCCTGGGCGAGAATCGCGCCAACCTTTGCGATTTTGACGAGGCGGATTATCTGCGGGCGGAAGCATCGCTTGGCTCCGATCAGATCAGGAACAGGATCCGGCACGTAATTTTTGAAAACGGCCGCGTCAAAAAAGCCGTCTCCACATTGGAAAACGGCGATTTATTATCCTTTGGCAAAATATTATGCGAAGCGCACGAATCGATCCGAGACCTGTATGAAGTGACCGGGCCTGCGCTGGACGCTATGTTTGAAATCGCGACCCGTACGGAAGGTTGTATCGGCGCGCGTATGACAGGTGCCGGATTCGGCGGCTGTACCGTCAACATTGTCCGGAAAGACTGCGCCGATGCGTTTCTCCATACCGTTGGCAGCGCATATACCGCCAAAACGGGCATCACGCCGGAATTTTACGTTTGCACCGCAGGCGACGGCGCGCGGGAACTCATTTCAAAGAAATAAATCAGTAGAGGATCTGCGCGCGCACCGTCTCCGCCTGCTGAGAAAGCCCGAGGCCGCGCAGAATCTCCAGTCCGAAATCAATAGCGGTCCCGGCGCCGCGGCTCGTGATGACGCTTCCGTCCCGTACCACGCGGTCCTGCGTATATTCGGCGCAGGAAGCGGGATCGATGCAATCCGGATAAGAGGTGGCTTTTTTGCCTTCCAAAATGCCGGCTTTTTCAAATACGCAGGGAGCGGCGCAAATTGCCGCCGTGAGTTTCCCTTTCGCAGAAAAAGCTTTTACGATCCGAATCACGCGGTTATCGTCGCGCAATGTGCCTGCGTTCGGCTGACCTCCCGGTAAAATAACGCCGTCATACGTTTCCGCCAGTGCGGAAGCTGACTCCGCGTCTATTTCCGCAGGCAGCACGGTATCCGACAGGAACCGGATCCCACGGGAACCGTTCAGCACGGTTTCCCCCGTAATACTGCACAGTTCTACGGAAACGCCGCCCCTTCTCAATAAGTCGGCAGGCGCGGCCGCCTCGATTTCTTCAAAACCATCTGACATCAGCATCAACATTTTCATCCTTACAGATCCTTTCCATTATAAAAATCTTCATATTTTAAACAAGGTTTCATTCGGCCGCAGGCTGTCCGAAGAGCGGATTCAGTTCCTGAATTCCGGATATGTAGTTTACCCCGCAGCCTTCGTACGGTCCGGCAGAAAGAAATTTCCGCAAGCTTTCTTCGTTGCCCTTCGGGACAACGCATCTGCGGAAGCCCATGCGAAAGGCCTCCGATACGCGCTTTTCCGCCTGGCTGACGCTTCTGATCTCACCGGTCAATCCGACTTCTCCGAAGATCACCGTATCATGCGGGATCATTTTATTTCGGTACGACGACATCAGCGCCGCCGCGATCGCCGCGTCCGCGGCCGGTTCGTAAATGCGCATTCCGCCGATAACATTGACATAGGCGTCGCAGTCGCACATTTTATAGCCCGCCCGTTTTTCAAGCACTGCAAGAAGCAGCGAAACGCGGTTGTAATCAAGTCCGGTGGTCATTCTCCGCGGATTGGCAAGCGTCGTATTGGAAACGAGCGCCTGTACTTCGAGCAGCATCGGGCGCGTTCCTTCCAGCGTGCAAACCACTGCGGTTCCTGCAGCGTCCGCCGGTCTGCCCTCCAGCATCGCAGCGGATGGATTTTTTACTTCCGCAAGCCCGTCCTCCCGCATTTCGAACACGCCGATCTCATTCGTGGAGCCGAATCTGTTTTTGACGCAGCGCAGGATGCGGTACGCCTGATGGCGCTCCCCTTCGAAATACAGAACGGTGTCCACCATGTGTTCCAATACGCGCGGACCTGCAATTCCCCCGTCTTTGGTTACGTGACCGATGATAAAGATGGAGATGTTCATATTTTTGGCAATCCGCATCAGCCGTCCCGTGACTTCCCGGACTTGGCTGACGCTGCCGGGAGCGGAAGCGATTTCATCGTCATAAATGGTCTGTATGGAATCGATTACGATAGAATCCGGCTGGATACGTTCTATTTCCTTTTCGATATTTCCAAGCAGCGTCTCGGAAAAAATATACAGCCGCTCGGCGTCGACGCGGAGTCTGTCCGCACGCATTTTGATTTGCTGCGCGGATTCCTCGCCGGAAACATACAGCACATTGCGCGTCTGCGCCATATTTCCCGAAAGCATCAGCATCATCGTGGATTTTCCGATTCCAGGGTCCCCCGCTGCCAGGATCAGCGAGCCTTTGACGATCCCGCCGCCGAGAACGCGGTCCAATTCCCCGATCCCCGTGGCGTCACGCCTGTTGACCTCTGCGGCGATCTCCCGGATGGACGAAGCCTTCGTCTGCATATGAACGCTCTGAAACCCAAAAGAATTACCGCCTGCCGTTTTTTTATCCGACTGTATTTTTTCTTCTACAAAAGTATTCCAGCTTTGGCAGCCGGGGCACTTCCCCAGCCAGCCGCTCGATTCGTAGCCGCACTCCGTACAGTAAAAAACTGTTTTCGCTTTAGCCATCGATTACCACCACCGCGCCATCTTTTGCGGAAATATGAATTTCTTTTTCTTTCGAAGAAAGCATCCGTTCTGCGACTTTATCTTCCACTTCGTTCTGCAGCAGCCGTTTGATCGGACGCGCCCCATACAACGGACTGTACCCTTTTTCCGCGATATAATCTGCCGCGGCGTCATCGATCTGAAGCCGGATTCCGTTTGCCGCCGCACGCTCCTGCAGCTGCCGGATGAGAATATCGGTAATTTGCCGGATTTCTGCTTTTGTGAGTTGTTTAAATACGAGAATATCATCGATCCTGTTCAAAAATTCCGGTTTAAACGTCCGTTTCAATTCTTCATTGACGCTGGCTTTCATCCGCTCGTATTTTTCCGCTTCGTTATATTGCAGGAAGCCAAGCGTTTTCGGCTCCGTAATATTCCGCGCGCCGACATTGGAGGTCATGATGATTACCGTATTCTTAAAATCGATCTGCCGGCCCTTCGCATCCGTGATCTGGCCCTCGTCCAGAATTTGGAGCAAGATATTGAAAATGTCGGGATGGGCCTTTTCGATTTCATCGAACAATACTACGGAATACGGCTGGTTCCGTACCTTTTGCGACAGGATCGGCTCGTCGGAGAATCCGACGTATCCCGGAGGGGAACCGATCAGCTTCGACACGCTGTGCGCTTCCATATATTCCGACATGTCGAAACGGATCAGGGAATGCTCGTCGCCGAACAGCGCCTCCGCAAGCGCTCTGCACACTTCCGTTTTCCCGACGCCCGTGGGGCCGAGAAAAATAAAAGTACCTACCGGCTTCTTGGGATCTTTCAGCCCCGTTCTGCCCCGCCGGATCGCTTTCGCAACGGAAGCAACCGCTTCCTCCTGGCCGATCACCCGCTGATGGAGAATATTCTCGATATTTAAAAGGCGTTTCGCTTCATCCAGATCTAATTTTGCCAGAGGGATTCCCGTCCAGGTGGAAACGACTTCAGAAATATCGTTTTCCGTAATGGTCTTTCTGTCCTGCGCGGATCTTCTGTCCACGGATCCGCGCAATTCCATATTTTTCTTCAGTTCGAGTTCTTCTTTCCTGTATTCGGCGGCTTTTTCAAACTCGCCAAGCAGCATCGCCTCATCGCGCTTCTCCCGCAGTTCCAGAATTTTTGCTTCCTCGCTTCCCGTATCTCGAAAAGAAGGAACGTCTTTCAGAAAACGTTTGGCGGACGATGCCTCATCGATTAAATCAATGGCTTTATCCGGAAGAAAACGATCGTTGATATACCGTTTCGATAAATGGACCGCGGCTTTTATGGCGTCCTCCGATATGATCACGTTATGATATTTTTCATAGATCCCCTTGATACCCTGCAGAATTTTCAGCGTTTCCTCTTCATCCGGCTCCTGAATCTGCAGCGGCTGGAACCTGCGCTCGAGCGCAGGGTCTTTTTCGATATACTTCCGGTATTCCCGCAGCGTCGTAGAACCGATTACCTTGATATAGCCCCTTGAGAGTTCCGGTTTCAAGATATTTGCGGCATCGAGGGAACCCTCCGCGTTGCCCGTACCGATGATGGTATGCAGCTCGTCAAAAAACAGTACGATATCCCCATCTTCTTTTGCTTCTGCGATCACTCTTTTAAACCGTTCTTCAAATTCTCCCCTGTATTTTGTGCCGGAAACCATTCCGGAAAGATCGACCGATATGATTCGTTTGCTTTTGATCGGATCGGGAACTTTTCCATCGGCAATCAGCTGTGCCAGCCCCTCTACGATCGCCGTTTTGCCGACGCCGGGTTCCCCTACCAGACAGGGATTGTTTTTCGTTTTTCTGCCGAGGATTTTTAAAACGCGTTTCATTTCTTCCTCGCGGCCGACGATCTTGTCGTATTTTCCTTCCGCCGCCATCTTCGTCATATCCGTGCCGTATTTCACGAGAAACGGGATTTCTTCGCTGCCGTTTTTAATATAATCAACGGCAAGAAGCTCCATCGGCGCGACGTCGTCCGCTACGCGTTTCTGTTTCTGCAAATCCGCGGTAAATTCGTCTGTCTGCAGCATGGCGACGATATCTTTAAATAATTGCGTCGGCTCCACGTTCATGTCGATGAGCACACGTACTGCGATGCTGTCGATTTCCCGGAAAATAGATACGAGAAGATGTTCCGTGCCCACCGTATCATGCCCGTAGTGCAGCGCAGTTTCTTTGCTTCTTTTAATTACGCGCTCGCACGCAATGGTATAAAACATTTCGCCCGTATACGTGCCGCGTACCGCCGCGGATTGGTTGACCAGCCGTAAAATGGACGTTCGGATCCGATCGGGGCGCAGATCGTTCTGCTGCAGTACCATACCCGCGATTCCGATCGTGTCGGTGCACAGGCCGAGAAGCAAATGCTCCGTACCCACGACATTGCTGCCGAGGCTGCGCGCTTCTTCTTCCGCAATGACGATCGCTTCGCTTGCTTTATCCGTGAAATTGATCTCATTAAAATCTTTCAGCATAGTTCCTCCTAAAGATGGTTTTAGCGGACTGTCAAAAGTTCGAGCGCCGTCGCGTCTTTGATCAGCCCGCTCTTAATCGACAGATCCAGTTCTTCGCATAATTCTATTTTTTCTTTAATTTTTTTCAAATCCAGACCCGCTGCCTGGCGGATGAGTT
>CABQCN010000065.1 GCA_902462635.1 uncultured Oscillospiraceae bacterium | reverse complement strand
GGTACGGTGGCGGCTGTGCCGCCGCAGGGCGGACGCAAGCATCCGCACCAGGAGTTCATCAACATCGATACGACGAATATCCTGTTCATCTGTTCGGGTGCGTTCGACGGACTTCCGAAGATCATCGAGAGCAGAACGGGGAAAAATACAATCGGTTTTTCGGGGAGCATTCACAGCAGCGACAGCCTGGATACCAATGCGCTGCTTGCCAGCGTTGAGCCGCAGGATCTGCTGAAATTCGGGCTGATCCCGGAGTTTATCGGCAGAGTGCCGCTGATCGTGACGCTGGATGCGCTCGACGCGGGGATGCTGCGGGAAATCCTGACGACGCCCAGAAACGCGTTGATCAAACAATACCAGAAGCTATTGTCTTACGACGATGTGGAACTGGAATTTGACGATGGCGCCATCGAAGCGATCACGGAAATTGCGATCGCGCGGAAAACGGGTGCGCGCGGACTGCGGGCGATCGTGGAATCGGCGATGCTCGACGTCATGTACGATGTGCCTTCTAAGGAGGATGTGCAGAAATGCATCATTACTGCGGAGACGATTAAAAACGGCGTGCGGCCGACGTTGATTTATAAAAAGGCCGACAAGAAAAAGGCGGCGCCAAAAAAAGGAAAGAATAAAGAGGACGCCGCGGCAGCGGAACTAGACGCGCCCAAGAGTCCAATGGCGGCGGGGGCGGAGAATGTCAGCGTGGAGATAGAACCGTTATGAAAATTCTGCAAAGTATTATTCTCGGGCTTGTACAGGGCCTCACGGAGTTTCTGCCCGTAAGCAGTTCGGGGCACCTGATCGTTTTTAAGAAGTTATTCGGCATCGATCAGGCTCAATTTGGCTTAACATTCGATATAGCGTTGCATTTCGCAACGCTTATCGCTGTTTTTATCGTGTTCTGGCCGGATATTCTTGCGATTCTGAAGAAACCGGTGCAAAAGCTTACGGGTCTTCTGATCGTCGCGACGATTCCTGCGGTGCTGGTCGGCTTGTTCCTGGATGATTACATAGAAAAGATCTCGCAGAGCGGCGGTTTTCTGGGAATCGCGTTTCTCGCGACGGCTGCGCTCCTTTACTTTTCGCAGAAAGCCAGAAAACGCGCAAAAACGATCGAAACCCTTTCCTATACAGACGCCGCGGTAATCGGCATCGCGCAGGGGATCGCGGTCATGCCCGGAATTTCTCGCTCGGGCAGTACCACGAGCGCAGGACTGTTTCTGGGCGTCGAAAAAGAAGACTCGCTGCGTTTTGCGTTTCTGATGTCGATTCCCGTCATACTGGGTTCCGCCGTGTTAGGCGTCAAGGATATCGTCTCCGAGCCGGCAGCGGTCGCATGGGGGCCTGTAATTGCCGGAATGATTGCGGCCGGCGTTTCCGGCTATTTTGCGGTCCGCTTCATGCTGAACTTCTTCAAAAAAAGAAGCCTGAATGTTTTTGCCGTGTATGTTGCGGTCTTAGGCGTTTTGATTCTGGCGGACCAGCTATTCTTTCAAAAGTTCTTTACCGTATTTTTAGTATAAAGAAAGTATCAAAGGAATTTAAACCATCGAATGGATAAGCAGGGGCGCGTTCTGACGCTGGGAATTGAATCGAGTTGTGACGAGACCTCCGCCGCGGTTGTGGCGGATGGCCGGTTTGTGCTGTCGAATATCATTTCCTCGCAGATCGAAATCCACAAATCGTTTGGCGGCGTTGTGCCGGAGATCGCCTCCCGGAAGCATGTGGAAGCGATCGTCGGTGTGCTCGACGCGGCGCTCCGTGATGCGGATGTTTCCCTTGCGGAGATCGATAAAATCGGAGTTACCTTCGGGCCCGGCCTGATCGGTGCGCTGCTTGTGGGTCTTTCCGCGGCGAAAGTGCTTTCTTACACGCTTGCCAGGCCGTTGGTTCCGGTACATCATATCGAAGGGCATATTTCGGCGAATTTTATAGAATATAAAGATCTGGAGCCGCCGTTCGTATGCCTTGTGGCGTCGGGCGGCCACAGCCACATCGTGGATTGCCGCGGATACGGCGATTTTGTCATTCTCGGCCGTACGCGCGACGACGCCGCAGGAGAGGCGTTCGATAAAATAGCGAGGGCGTTGGGCCTGGGCTATCCGGGCGGACCCATTGTGGACAAGCTTGCTAAAGAAGGAAATCCGGATGCGATCGTTTTCCCGCAGGTTCGTTTTGGCGGCAGCCTCGATTTCAGCTTCAGCGGGGTCAAAACGGCAGTGTTGAATTATATGAACCATACGAAATCTAAAGGTGGGACGATCGTACCGGCGGATATCTGCGCCTCGTTTCAAAAAGCGGTCGTCGGAATTTTGGTTGAAAATTTAATGAAGGCCAACGAAATCAGAGGCTATGGAAAAATCTGCCTTGCGGGCGGCGTGGCGGCGAACTCTGCCTTGCGTGCTGCGGCAGAGCAGGCGGCAAAAAAAGCAGGAGCGGCTTTCTTTCGGCCGTCTCCTGCTCTGTGTACCGATAATGGCGCCATGATCGCGTGCGCCGCGTATTTCGCGGAAGAATCCCGTACCGCCGGACCCGATCTAAACGCCGCTGCCAACGTCAGTATCGAACATCTCTCCGGCTTGCCCGGCAAAGCGGCAAAGTAAAGAAATCAATTCTCTGTTTTCCGGCCTTACGGCAGAATATCGATACTCGCCGTTTAAGACGGCAACGGTTTTTCCCGTACCGCCGTTCCTTTTCCATACGGCCTCCGACGCTTTGCGGATCGATTTTTCGATATTCTCCGGCGTCGTTCCGTAACGCTTTGCAAGCGGCGCGTAAATCAGCTTTGTGATCAGCGTCAGCGCCTCCGGATCTCCGCAAGCAATCACCACTGCGTCGCGCAGAAAGAAAAATCCGTTATATCCGGGCGTAAAGCCCAACTGCAGCATTGCCTTGGTGACGATATATCTCAGTGCATCCATGCGTTTATCCTACTTATTGTAAAAATCCATCGATGATTTTCTGTTCCGCTTCTTCTTCCGTAAGTCCGAGCGTGCGCAGCTTCAGAATCTGTTCGCCGGCGATTTTACCGATCGCGGCTTCATGAATCAGCGCCGCATCCACATGGCGCGCGTCCAGGGAAGGAGATGCGTTGACGGTTCCTTGCTCGGCGAGAATCGCGTCGCACTCGGAATGGCCCGTGCAGCGGACTTTTCCGATGATCCTGGAAGTAAATTCCTGATGCGAATTCCCGCGTGCCACGGACCTGGAAACGAGATCCGCCCCCGAATCCTCGCCTTCCAACAGAACGCTGAAATCTGTTTTCGCCGTTTCTTCACCGTCGGTCATAATCCGCTCGCGAACGATGAGTTTCGCCGCCGGGCCGAGCACTGCGCGCGTCGTTCTCGTCGTATCGTCAACGCCGCCGAGCTGGATCGTATCCATCGTGAGGCTCGCGCCTTCCGCCAGCGTAGCGTCTGTCACGGGATCGATCCGCCGGATTCCCTTGCCGCCGCCGGTGCCGATATGCTTTTCCAGATAGAGGACTTTTGCGTTTTTCTCCAGAATAAAACGGTGAATTCCGTTATGGCGCGCTTGACCTTCGTCTTCGGTATGCACGCCGCAGCCCGCGATAATCGTCACGTCCGCGTCTTCTCCTACGTAAAAATCGTTATATACCAGATCGTCGAACGATCCGTGCGTGACGCATGCCGGAATGTATACTTTTTCGTTTTTCGTACCAGGCTTGATATGAATGACGAGTCCGGGATTGTCGTCTTTGGAATCGATCCGGATATTTTCCGTCGATTTGCGCCCGGCACACTGCCCATCTTCGCGGATGTTGTACGCGCTGCCTTCGATATCGGGCAAATCTTCAAATTCGGAAACGACTTTGATTAAATTTTTCGCGATAAAGTTCATCAGTATTCCGCCTCCTTCGAATTGATCGGGCACCTCGCCGCTTTCTCGTCGGACAAGAGCGTCGGTAAAATTTCTTCTTTCGTTCCGGCGGCCCTTACGGCGCCGGCTGCGATAACGACGATGTCGTCCGCGATGGAAATGATGCGCTCCTGATGGGAAATGACGATCAGCGTACCTTTCCTGCTTTCCCGGATTTCTTCAAATGTCTCGACGAGCTTGGCAAAACTCCAAAGATCGATGCCGGCTTCCGGTTCGTCAAATACGGAAATCCGCGCAGAACGGGCGAGCACGGTCGCGATTTCGATCCGTTTGCTTTCGCCGCCGGACAGGGAGGCGTTCATTTCTCTGTCGATATATTCTTCGGCACAGAGGCCTACTTTTCCGATCAGTTTGCAGAGTTCGCTCCGGCTCATCGTCCGTCCCGCCGCCGTTTCGATCAGATCCCGCACCGTGAGGCCCTTGAACCGGACCGGCTGCTGAAAGGCGTAGGCGATGCCGTGCCTGGCCCGCTCCGTGACGTCGATCTCCGTAATATCGCGTTCCCCTTCTCCATCGCTTAGAAAAATTCTGCCGCTCGTGGGCTTCACGACGCCGGCGATTAATTTTGCTAGCGTCGTTTTGCCGCCGCCGTTCGGGCCGGTGACGACAATCAGTCTGCCGTCGCCGAATTCCAAATTGACATCCTTGATAATTTCTTTATTGAAACCGCTGCCATCCGGCAGATCCCATTTTACATGTTCCAGCCGCAGTGCCATAAAACATTCCTCCTTGTATCAGGCTACGTTTTACAGTATACTACGGCTTTCGGAATTTGTCAGTGATAAATGCAACAGTGCGTATGATTCGCGCGCGCTGCCGGATCTCCGTCGAACGCCGACGAATCGGCCGGCTTTTATTTTACGCGCAAAATTGCATAGAAATTCTGACAAAAACAAGGGCGGTTTTCCTTTACAAAGCGTACGGTTTTTCTTATAATGGAAAGGCAGGTTTAATAACGCCTTCGGGCGGAATGGAGGCATTTTATGAGTTTAAATGTCAGAGAACTAAGCAAATCATTCAACGGTAAGACCGCAGTGGACCGCATTTCCTTTGAAATGGAGGAACCGGGCGTATTCGGATTGATCGGTACGAACGGAGCCGGTAAGACGACGACGATCCGGATGATATTAGGGATCATGTCGTCCGACCACGGCACTTCGCAGTGGAACGGGAAGCCGATCCGCAGAGAAACGCTGAACTTTGGGTACATGCCGGAAGAACGCGGCCTTTATATGAAAAATAAAGTTATCGATCAGCTGGTATACTTCGGTATGCTGCGCGGTATGGAAAAATCCGCTGCAAAACAAAGCGCGCTGAAACTTATGAAACGGCTCGGAATTTCGGAATACGGCGACATGCTGGCAGAAAAGCTCTCAAAAGGCAATCAGCAAAAAGTACAGCTTGCCGCCACGCTGATCCACGACCCGGAACTGATTTTTCTGGACGAACCGTTTTCCGGACTCGATCCCGTAAACGCGGAAGTACTCAGAAATTTGATCCTTGAACTCGTGGAGGAAAAAAAGTTCGTCGTACTCAGCAGCCATCAAATGACGACCGTGGAAGAATACTGCAGGGATATCCTGATTCTCCATCACGGGAAAACGCTGCTGGAAGGAAATTTGAGTAAAATAAAAAGCGGTTACGGCCGCACGAATTTGGTCATCAAACCGGAAGATCAAGACCGCGCCGCATTCGAACGGATTCTGGAAGACGCGGGACTCCGCCTCGTCGAAAAGCGCGCCTATGAATATGAATACAGGATCAACGGCGAAGAAGATGCCATCGGCGTATTAAAAACAATGATCGTCCAGAATCTCTATCCCTTAAAATATGAAGTCAAAGAACCGTCGCTTCAGGAAATTTTCGTCAGAAGCGTGGAAGGTTTCGAAAGGGGAAATGAAAAATGAAACAGATCAAGACTGTTATGCAATATACATTCAACGACGCGATCAAAAAGAAAGCGTTTAAAATTTCAACGATTATCGTCGTACTGCTGATCGCGCTCCTGTGCGCCCTGCCGCGCGTTATCTCTTTGTTCGACACCGCCGATGAAAGCGGAAGCGGCGAACAAGAGAGCGGCGCCTCCTCCTCCGCTTCCGGCAAAATATATTACATCGACGACGGAAATCTGATCCCCGGAGGAAGCGAAGCGCTGAAAGCATATTATGGAAATATGGATTTACAAACAGGCACCGCGGAAAAGCTCGCGCAATATAAAGAAGAAATCGGCAATGACGGGAACGTCTCCGCAGTCGTAATTTCCGGTCAGGATGGTTCCGGAACGCCGAAAATCCAGATCGTCACAAAAGACTTCATGAGCGGGATCGGCGGCGACGGCGTAACGAACGTGCTTTCGGAAGCATATGTCACGAACCTTTTAAAAGAACACGGCATCGACGCCGAAACGATTGCGCTGACCAAAGTAAAGCTGACGTATCAGACCGAAGCGGTCGGAACGCTGAATTTAAGCGGGTATATCATGGGTATCCTCGTAACGGTCCTGATCTTCTACGCGATTTATTATTATGGCTACGGCGTATCCATGTCGATCGCAACGGAAAAAACATCGCGCGTCATGGAAACGCTCGTCGTATCGGCAAAGCCATCCAACATCCTCATCGGTAAATGTCTCGGCATGGGACTGCTCGGTATCTGCCAATTTGCAATTGTACTCGTATCGGGCGTGGTGTTCTATAAAATATTCATCCCGGCGGATTTCGTACTTATGGGTATGCCGCTGTCCCTGGACGCCTTCACCTATCAATCCGCAATCCTGATCGGCGTGTATTTCCTGCTGGGATATGCGCTCTACGCCGTATTGAACGCGGTATGCGGGGCGTCTGTCAGTAAAATAGAAGATTTGAATTCCGCAATGATGCCGGTTATGCTGATCGCGATGATGTCCTTTTTCATCGGATATTTTACGGCGATCTCCGGTTCCGGCAGCTCGCTTTTCCAGAAAATCGCAATGTATATCCCATTCTGTTCCCCGTTTATCATGCCGTTTAAACTCTTGAACGGAGAGGTCGCCGCGCTGGATGCTGCGATTTCCATTGTGCTGCTGATCGCGGCGATTCTCATCGTCACGTTCATATCGATCCGCATTTATTCCGCATCCGTACTGCATTACGGCAAGCGGATGAAATGGAAGGATCTGTATAACACCAAAGTATAATGTAGGGGGCTATGAAATGACGAAATGCAAAACGCCGGTACAGTTTCTCTCGCTTTGTCTGGCTTTTCTGTTTACGCTGTCCACCGTATCCGGGGCTTACGCGCAAACCGAAACAAGCGGCGGCGCCGGGAATACCGGCGCAGGCGCCGAACAGTATTTTACCGAAACGCGCACGGAATATAGCAGCGACTTCTCCGGGCCGCCGGAAGGATGGGATCTTTCTCCCAAAACAAATGCCGTAATTGCAGACGGCGTGCTGACCTGCGCGGAAGGAAAAGCGTTTACGCTGGCGACGCAGAAAATGCTTGGCGACCCGTATGGAATCTTACCGGCGGAGCTTTCCTTCAAAATGAAGCTTACCGGCGGAAGCGTCA
>CABQCN010000064.1 GCA_902462635.1 uncultured Oscillospiraceae bacterium | reverse complement strand
CCGGCCGCCGCAATCTGCGCATCCGCTGCCGCCAGCAAAGACTCGAATACTTGTTTTGCGGCGCCGGTCAATGCCGCATTCTTGGCATTCAGTGTTTTCAGCCCTTCGGCCAGCGCAGCGGCGCCGGCCTGCAGTTCTGCGGCGCCGGAAGACAGACTGCCCGCCCCATCGGTCAATCGATCGCTTCCCGCGGCCAGCTCCTCAGATTTTTCCAGAAGCGCCGACAGGCCGTCATAAAGCGCGGAGGAACCATCCGTCAGCTGCCGAACCGCTGCCGTCAGGCCGGACAGCGCGTTCTTCAGCGCATCGGCGCTGCCGGCGCCATCCGACAAATCGATTTGATTGAAAATCTCATTTGTTGCCAGCGTATAGGCCGTACCGAATCGAAAGTCCACAACGTCCGCCGTGAGTTCGATAGTTTCCGGAATTTCCAGCTTCGACGCATCCAGCGCAAGACTCTGGGAAAGTCCCGGGAACGCGATCCCCGCCACAATCGTATGATCCCCGTCGTTGACGATTTTACCGTTGGAAACGCTGATATTCCGGAAGACCGCATTATCTAAAACGAATCCGGTAAGTACGGTGAACGGTACGTAAATTTTCTCTTGCGTGCCATCGATAGAAACCATCTCGTATTGCCGGTTCGTAAACACAAAGCGGATCGTAACGCTGCCGCTTTGTCCCAAAAGCGCTCCATACGAAATTTCCCGGCCGTCTAACAGATATTGTACGGAAAGGTCTACAGGCAGTTCTTTTGCGATGGTTCCCTGATAGTAGATATCTTTTCCCTGCGCGTCCCAGAGCGTTTCGCCGCCGTTTTGCGCAAAGCCTTCTTCCCCCTTCAAATTACGAATATTCTGCAATTCCGTTTTATCCTTGACAGCCGCTCCGGCAAGCGCGTTTTTGATCCAGTCGCTGACGATGATGTTCCGGACGGAACCATCCGCGTTTGTCAGGACGTAAACCGTTTCACTTTTATGAAGCGGCTGATCCTCCGCCTCGGAACCGGCGGCCGCCGCGGAAAGCCGTTCCGCCTCGCGTTCTTCCCCCGTGCCCGCAGAAACCAGGATTCCCGCGCTGCCGCACAAAACGGCGCAGGATAAAAGAAACGACAGTATTTTCATAGAATATTTTTTCTTCATGATCATCAGACCTCCGTAGATTTTTCTTTCTGTTTTGGTTTCAAACCGATGCTCGTCGCGCAAATGACTTTATCCAGCAGCAGAAACAGCGCCGGCAGGATCAATATGACGCACAGCATACTGATAATCGCCCCGCGTGCCATCAGACTGCACATCGAGCCGATGATATCGATATCGGAATAAAGCGCCACGCCGAACGTCGCCGCAAACAACCCCAGCGCGCTGACTGTGATCGAGGGAATCGAGGCCGCCAGCGCCGTCGTCACCGCGCTTCGCTTATCGTTGCCTTCATATCGTTCTTTTTTATAACGCGTCGTCATCAGGATCGCATAATCGACCGTAGCCCCGAGCTGGATCGTGCTGATGCAGATCGGCGCGATAAACGGCAGCGATTCCCCCAAATAGTGGGGCAGGCCGAGATTGATAAAAATTGCAAATTCAATCACCGCCACCAATATAACGGGAAGCGTAATGCTCTTTTCCACAATTGCAATAATCACGAATATGGCGATAATAGAAATCGCGTTGACAACCTTGAAATCCTGATCCGTCGTTTCGATCATATCCTTCATGCACGGCGCCTCTCCGATCAGCATGCCGCTGGGATCGTATTTTTTTAAAATTCCGTTCAGGCTGTCCAGCTGCGAATTGACGGCGTCGCTCGCCACGCGGTATTCGGAATTGATCAGCAGCAGTTCCCAGCGATCGCTTTTTAAAATACGCACTACAGATTCCGGTAAGATTTCTTCCGGTACTGCGGATCCCAGCACGGATTCGAGGCCGAGCACATATTTTACGCCCGGAACCGCTTCCATCTCCGCAATCATAGATTTTACAGTTTTCCCGCTCACATCCGTATCAACCAGCAGCATATGCGTCGACGCGATATCGAATTCTTCCTGCAGTTTCGAATTTGCAATCACGTATTCCATATCCTGCGGCAGGCATTCGCCCATGTCGTAATATACTTCTCCGTTCGTTTTTCTGTACCCCAGATAGGCCGGCGTCAGCAATACCGCAAATAAAATCAGAAACACCGGGAAGCATTTCGTAATGAATTTTGCGGTCTTTTTCGGCTGCGGCACGAGCGGGCGGTGCTGCGTCTTCAGTAAAAGTTTATCGAGTGCCAGAAGCATCGCCGGCAGCGTCGTAACACATCCGATGACGCCGAGCAAGACGCCCTTGGCCATGACGACGCCGAGATCGCGTCCGAGCGTAAAGCTCATGAAACATAACGCGATAAATCCCGCGACCGTCGTAATCGAACTCCCCACTACGGACGAAACGGTATTTCTGATCGCATTTGCCATCGCCGCATATTTGTCTTCGCAAAGGTTCCGCTGCTCATGGTAGCTGTGCCACAGGAAAATGGAATAATCCATTGTTACCGCGAGCTGCAGGACCGCAGACAGCGCTTTTGTCAGGTATGAAATCTCCCCGAGGAAATAATTCGTTCCCATATTGAGCAGAATCGACATTCCGATGCTGAGCAGGAAAACGAACGGCACAATCCAATTATCCATAAAGACCATCATTGCCGCGCACGCAAGAACGACCGCAATCGCCACATAAATCGGTTCTTCCTTCTCGCAAAGATCCTTCAGGTCCGTAACGAGCGCCGACATGCCGGAGACGAAGCACTGCTTCCCCGCCGCGGCGCGGATTTCGCGAATCGCGTCCATCGTATCGTCCGAAGACGTAGACGTATCGAAAAACACCGCAAGCATGGTCGCATTTTCCGTATTGAATGCACGATATATTTCTTCCGGCAGCATTTCTTTCGGAACGGAAATATCTGCCAGACTATCGTACCAAAGCACCGTTTCCACGTGTTCCACCGCTTCTATCTTATGTTTCAATGCAGAAACGTCTTTATCCGGTAAATCTTCCGCAATGATAAAAGAAAAAGCGCCCTTTCCGAAATCATCGAGCAGTTCGTTCTGACCGATCACCGTGTCGATATCCTCCGGCAGATATGTCAGCATATCGTAATTGATCCTTGTCGCTGCCATACCGATTACGGATGGGATCAGGAGCGCCACGGCAACGATCAGAATCGGCACACGGTATTTTACTACCGCTTTTCCAAATTTCATGACGTATGATTCCTCCTGTTTCACAATAAGATTTCTTCTGGCGGCCGGCCAGCTTTTTTATCTTATTCCCGTCTCCGGTAAAAGGAAATGGACGATTCGAACGGGATGCCGCAAATTTAGGCATTCCCTCCAAATCGTCCAAAAAACAGACAAATGCAGCCGGGTGTCCGGCCGTATCGTTTGCGCGGTTACAATGCGCTGCCGCAATACCTCCGCACCGGGCTGTGTTCCCTGCTGTTCACGGCGTATACGGCTTCCAGGATTTCCGGTTTCCGCCGCGCCCGCTCGTCCTCCGGCAGGTCCGGCACGACGTCTTCCACGACATACGGCCCGTTTTTGAAATGTCCGTATACCGCGCCGCGGAATGTGCCGTCGATCAGAAGGTACTGTAAAATATCGTATTGCGGATGCCGGTACGTTTCTTTGAGCACCGGTTCGTAAGATTTTACCAGAAAATCATTTCGGTGCATGGCAAACACGGATGCCGGCGCGCGGAAACGATGCGTTTGCAGGAAAACGAGATCCTCCTTCCGCAGATAACCGGCTTCGTACGGTACGAGGAAATCCTCCGCCTCCAACGCTTCCAGCGCGGATTTTATTTCTTTCAAAGGAAGGCGGTAGAACGACTTTGCCATACCGGCGTCAAAAAACACGATGCGGTTCGCGTACCGCTTGAGAATGATTTTGAGCGCTTCCTGCCGGGAATACCGGCGCAGATCGACCTCCGGGAACATTTCGGCGAACCGATACCATTCCCGGTCCCACGCGCCGTCATACTGGTCTTCATAAATCAGAAATTGCTCCTGCAGCCGGTGCAGCGCCGGCGTGATTTCTTTTACAAGCAGGCCGGTCAGTTCTTTCATCTGCTGGATGTTCATCGGTCCCTCGCGTCCGATCAAATCCAGCAGCAGCAGATCTTCCGGCCGCGGCTTCCCGCTTTCTTTCCGAAAGAGACAGGCGAACAGTTCCAGATCCTCCGCTTCGATCCATCCGAGCGTACCGCCCTGGAAACGCCCCTTAACAAGAAGGCGTTCCTCCTGTCTCCGGCGGTTGAAGGCAATATCGTCAAAGGCAGCGCGAAATGTCATGCTCGGCGGATCGCCGAATCCGCACCAGTATACGTTCTGTCCGGGCTGCGTGTCACGATAGAGCGCGGTGTATTCCGCCTCTGTGGCACGGCGCGTCAGAAACTGCCGTTCCATCCGCAGCCCGGCAATCGATTCTTCATCAGGATATCGTATCATCCTTTGTCCCGCCTTCCGTTAAAATATTTTTGAATTTTGCAGCGCTGTTTTCATTTGGTCTCTTCCCGGACCCGGGCATGGGAAGACAGCCAGGAGGCGACGCCATCTTCCGCGTTTCCGCCGATCACGGCCGTAGCGCAGGCCTTCAGTTCCGGAACGGCGTTTGCCACCGCATAACATTCCTCCGCAACGCCGAACAGGGAAAGATCGTTTTTCCCATCGCCAAAGCATACCACGCGGCTTGCGCCGAGCAAGCCTTTCAGCTGCAGCGCGGCATTTGCTTTTGTCGCCCCCTTCGGCAGAATTTCCAGCCACGGTTCTCCGCTGTAGAGATCGCGTTGAAAGATGCAGTGGTAACGGTCTTTCAGCAACGCATAGACAGGCTGCAATTTTTCTTCCTCATCGATACAGCAAAAATAAAACACACTGCCCGCGCACAGCGCTTCCTGCCGCGTGACCGGGCGGTTCCGTACGTCCTTCTTCCGGCTGTCCAGAAAGAAACGCATACCGGAAGTGACGGAATCTTCGTAGTAAGTAAATTTTTCCGCGCCATCAAGCACAGAATATACGATCGGGGCAACACCGTTTTGAAACAGCGCCGCCTGGATCGTAGCGGCCTCTTCTTCCGTAAAATAATTCGAAAGCAGAACGGCCTGCGTCTGGCTGTCAACGATAAATGCGCCGTTATACACGATCACCGGAATCCTGGCGGTAATCCCCGCAGCAACCTTCGACGCCGTCAGGTAGGAGCGCGCCGTAGCATAAGAAAACAGCATCCCTGCTTCCACGAGCCGATTGATCGTTTCCGCGGTAAACGGAGAAATCGTCTCGTCCCGCCGCAGCAGAGTGCCGTCGAGATCCGATACGTACAGCGTCCTTCCGCCGCCTGCTCCGGTCTCTTGCCCGGATTTTTTGGGCGTAAAATGTTCCATGCCGCTTTGTTCCTCTCTTTCTGCCGTTTTCAGGCGTATCATTTCCTCCAAAAGGATACCATAAAACGGCAGCACCGCACAACCACGTAACAGAGAGACGGCTTATTCCTGTTTTGTGATCGTTTCGATGTCAATTTTTTTTGTATTTTCTTTTTCCTCCAGCGCGATTATGCGCGGGTCATGCGAAACGCAAAGTACGGTAATATGATTCTTTTTATTTAAATCCTGGATTAATCCGATCAGCCGTTCTCCGTTTTCCGTATCAAGATTTCCTGTCGGCTCGTCAGCTAAGAGAATATCCGGATCATTGGCAACCGCTCTTGCAAAGGCCACCCGCTGCTGTTCCCCGCCGGAAAGCGTCCGCGGATATTCGGTTCTCCGATTGGACAGCCCTGCGATTTCAAGCAGTTCTTCGACTCGTTTCTTTATGTCTGTCTTCTTCATTCCGGAAAGCAGCAACGGTACCGATACGTTATCCCAAACGTTAAATTGCTGGATCAGGTTAAAGGCTTGAAAAATATATCCGATTCGCTTATTCCGGTATTTGCAGACAGCCTTCTCCGACATTTTACATAGATCATTGCCATCCACGAATATTTTACCATCCGTAGGGCGCAAAAATCCGGAAACAAGATTTAAAAGTGTAGATTTTCCTTTCCCGGAAGGCCCATAAATCGTTACGAATTCTCCTTTTTCAATATGTAATTCCAGATTTGCAAAAATGGGAATCCGCTGTGTTTTGGTTTGAAATGTAAGACTGACATTTTGGAATTCAATAAAGCTCATATCGATTTCTCTCCTTACTTTTATATCGTTTTTTGGACAAATAACGCACGTAAGAGAATAAAGATCACGCCGGCAAGCAATAATCCGGCAGTAATCGTTATGATTAATACCGGTTCGCAATACATATGCAAAAACAAATCGAAATAAATATAGATACAGATCAGTCCGGACAATATCAACGTAACAAGATAACTGATAAATACCTGTATCGATAAAATCCGTTTCATATCGTTCTTCCGCATTCCCAGCATCCCCAATATTTCCATATCCTTCATATTCTTTTTCCGCGTAAAATTAAATTCGATTGTCAGCAGGATCATACTGGTGATCAGAGAAAAAACGATCTGCAGCAGAAACCGGTTAAAGATTTCCTTTTGTTTCAGCGTCGACTTCAAATCCGATAAAATTTCATCCCGGGTATTCACAGCGACAGAGTCCGCCCCATCCAAATCGATTTTATGCGAAGAAAATGCTTTCAGCAAAATTGTCGGATCTCCGGCGGCAATTTGTTCATATAAAGCCTGATCTACAATCATTAGAGAGGGAAACGCCATATATTTATTATATTCCGTCGGTGTGTTGCCTTCCGAAGTACCGTCATACAGAGGTTTCATAAAACCGGAGACAATACAGTTTACGTACGTTGTCTCTCTGCCGATAAATTCTACTAAAACAGTATCGCCCTTTTGGGCCTTTAAATATTTTGCAGTATTATAAGATAAATAAATCTGCGGTTTCCCTGCATATTGGGTTCTGCCCGGCGTATCCTGATCCGTAAAATTATCATCTGTGAAGAATGTCCCGGAGAAATCCGCGCCGGCTTGCATGACGAATAGTTTTGCTATAGAAGTCTGATCATAATACGCCGTGTCATTTTTTGAAAGCTTCTCATTATAGCCTGACCTGATGTATTTGTTATCGGTATACAGCGCTTTTATTGCCTGACTTTCTTTATTGAGCTTTTCAGCGCCTTTGCTGATCGGAATGCCGCCTTCTTGATTCTCCGAATACTCTGAATACGCCGTACTATAAACATATCGGTAGCCTGCATTCTTCTCAAATAAGAGATTGGCCGTAATCGGCGCAAACATCTGGGCCAAGCTGCATAGGAGGATCAACGTCACCGGAATCGCATATACGAACGACAACAATTGTCCCGGTATTTTTCTTTTCCAGAGTGAAGCAATATATTTTATCGTAAACATTCCGAATCTCTCTTTCGTTTTATTATTCTGCCGTTAGCGCTTCCTGGATTTTCTTCTTGCTGACCATC